>DATAPK010000617.1:0-2989 GCA_036265245.1 Tepidisphaeraceae bacterium
AACTGGCCCGCTATGTCTTGAAGGAACGCCTGCGGCGAACAGATCGGCATTGCCGCCGCATTGATGGCCGATCGCCTGACCCGACGCGTCTGCGTATCGAGCGCCTTAAGTGATGTTGCGAGATCGGATATCGGCTGCCGCTTCCGAACAGCGTGAGCGAGTCAATGGGCGACGAACCCGTTGCCTTTATTTGCTCCTGTTTAATTCTGCTCTGCCGCCGCGACACGCGCGACTAAGTCGATGGTGGCGGGGTCGCCCAAGGCGGCTTTGCCGAAGCCGCGGGTGGCGCCGAGTTTAACCGCGGCGTCCTGGGCTTCGGGGAGATCGCTCACGAGCATGATGGGAGTGGAGACGCCGGATTGGATGAGGGAGGCGATCACATCCAGGCCGGAGGAGTTGTCGGCGTCGAGGATGCGGTTGAC
The DNA here is from genome assembly GCA_036265245.1 of Tepidisphaeraceae bacterium. Classification (GTDB taxonomy): domain Bacteria; phylum Planctomycetota; class Phycisphaerae; order Tepidisphaerales; family Tepidisphaeraceae; genus DATAPK01. The sequence goes on from DATAPK010000617.1 coordinate 423, forward strand.
GAGGATGATGTCGTAATGATTTTGCGTGGCGCAGGCGAGGGCGTCGGCGCCGGAGGCGCAGCGGTCGACGGTGGCGCCGATGGCTTTGTGCCAGAGGGCCGCCATGCGAGGGCCGTCGAAGCCGCACTGGCCGATGTCGAGAATTCGGATTGCCATTGAGATGTTCCTCTAAGAGCGTCTAAAGTGAATCGAATAGATGATATGGCGGGATCAGGGGAAATGGCCACCGGAAGGGGAAATCCGAATGACCAAACCAGAATGACCAATGAATGACCAAGTCTAAATGACCAAAGTCAGAGCTTGAATGACCTAGGAGGGGTGAATGCGTATCATGCCCTCTCTTGATGTTGGGTCGAGAGAAAGGCCGGTGTGAGTTGATTCTTAAGCAGTTTTATTTGCCGTGTTTGGCGCATGCTTCTTATCTCATCGGAGATGAGCAGACGGGGACGGCGGTGGTGGTGGACCCGCAGCGCGACACCGATCTTTACCTTGCGTTCGCAGCGGAGAATACGCTCGCGATCAAGCATGTGTTTCTGACGCATCTTCATGCCGATTTTGTGGCGGGACATTTGGAGCTGCGCGATCGCGTGGGGGCGAGGATTTGTCTGGGGGCGACGGCCAAGGCGGCGTATGCGTTTACGCGTTTTCGCGATGGAGATCGGTTGGAATTTGGAAATGTTCGTCTGGAGATTCTGGAAACGCCGGGGCACACGCGGGAATCGATCTCGATTCTTGTTTTCGATTTGAGCGCGAGCACCGAGAAGCCGCATGCGGTGCTGACGGGGGATACGTTGTTTATCGGGGATGTTGGGCGGCCTGATTTGCGGGCGGCGCTGGGGTGGTCTTCCACGGACCTGGGTGGCATGCTGTTTGATTCGCTGCACAACAAGCTGCTGGCGTTGCCGGATGAAAGTTTGGTGTATCCGGCCCACGGCGCGGGGTCGCTTTGCGGGAAGTCGATCAGCAAAGAGACGGTATCAACGCTGGGCGAACAGCGGCGATCGAACTATGCGCTTCAGCCGATGAGCAAGGAGGCGTTCGTTCGGGTCGTGACGACCGATCAGCCGGATGCCCCGGCGTATTTCAATTATGACGCGGCGCTGAACAGCCAGGAGCATCCCTCGCTGGATGAAGCGTTGATCCGCGAGATGAATCCGCTGGCGCTGGAGGCGGTGATGGATCTAAAGTCGCGCGGGGCGCAAGTTCTGGACACGCGCGAGCCGGCGCAATTTGCGGCGGCGCATCTGGCGGGGAGCATTAATATCGGGCTGGGCGGGCAGTATGCGACGTGGGTGGGCACGGTGCTGGATCGGGCGCATCCGATTGTGATCATCGCGACCCCGGGCCATGAGAGCGAGGCGGCGGTGCGACTGGGGCGGATCGGATTCGATCACATCGCGGGATATTTGCAGGATGGATTGCACAGCCTGAAATCGCATCCGGAGTTGACGGTGACGACGGAGCGATTGAGCGCGCCGTTTGCGGCGGAGTTGTTGGCGTCGTCTGACCCGCCGGTGCTGATCGATGTTCGCGGCCCGCGCGAGCGAGAGCAGAAGCACATCGCCGGGAGTTTGAGCATGCCACTGAATCATCTGGGCGAACGACTGGGAGAATTGCCGAAGGATCGGGCGGTGTTGGTTTATTGTGCGGGCGGGTATCGGTCGTCGATCGCGGCGAGTTTGTTGCAGGGCCGAGGGTTTGCACACGTCAGCGAAATTGCCGGCGGCATTGCGGCGTGGGAAGCGGCAAAATTGCCGGTGCAGGCGGGGCAAGCGTAGGCGGGGTGCGATTGGGGGCGGTGGTTTCTATGCGGGCAATCGGGGTGTAAGACACTGGTCGTTTGTTGGGCGGCTCTTGTGTCTATGACGAGAAAGCCCTTCGGCGTGGTTGCCGAAGGGCTTTTTGTTTAATCGAGTCGGGGTGACAAGATTTGAACTTGCGACCTCTTGGTCCCGAACCAAGCGCTCTACCAAGCTGAGCTACACCCCGGGGTGTTTTGGGCCTCGCTGCGAGGGGCAAGCAGTGTAGCCGGGGAATGGAGGGATTCAAGTTAGTTGGCGTTGGCTTGCTGGGCGTCCTTGGGTTGCGAGTCATCCTTTAGCAGCTCGGCGCTGGCGGGGATGGGGTCGGAATCGGTGATTTGCTGATCGGTGTCAGCGATTTGCGGGTCGATGTTGATGTCGCCAGCGTCGGCGACCTGGGGGGAGACGAGGCGGCGGAAGGCGGCGAGGTTGAAGTTTCGGCCTGGGCATTCGGTGGGCTTGGTTTCCTTGTGGCCGAGGATTCGCGTGGCGGGGATGTGGTAGGTCACCATCAGATATTTCACGAGCTTGGTGAGGGATTCCATCTGGGCAGCGGTGGGACGATCGACTTCGAAGTTGCCGACCAGACAGATGCCAATGCCGTGCTGATTAAAGCGTTCATCGACGGTATAAGCGTGGGCGCCGTATTTTTGGATAGGCCAGCGGGGGCCGACTTCGACTTCGCCGTTGCCACTGTGGGTGCCGTTACCGATGACGAAGTCGTAGGCGCATTCATCCCATCCCTTGGCCTTGTGCTCGCGATCG
>DATAPK010000618.1:0-4011 GCA_036265245.1 Tepidisphaeraceae bacterium
CGACCAGCCATTTTCATGGCAATCCATCTGCTGGATGATTACACTACAATCAAATCGATGCGTTGGGGTCGTAACCCCATTGTGGCGATCAATTTTCATGCCTGGGAGGGCAGGAATGCGTTATTATTCGTTTTGTCGTGGGCGAGTCCCTGTTTCGTGCTTGGTTTTGGCCGCGGTTTTGATGGCGGCGTCGCGCTGCTCGGCCGCATATACGTTGACGAAACTGGCGGACAATACCGGAACATTCACTTCGTTCACCGCGCCGGTGATCAACAACAATGGCCAGGTCGGTTTCGGCGCAGCACAGCAGGGAACAAGCGGCGGGAATTATTTTATTTACGACCGCGCCACCGCCCAATCCGCCTTCATTTTCAACCAGCCCAGCGTGCTGACTCCACAGATGGCCGACAACGGGGAGTTGGCATGGCAGTTTAACGCCGGCGGCGGCAACACGACCGTCCGCAAAGGCTCGCCGGGAAACGTGACCCTCATCGGATCAACGCCAAGCGTCGTCAATGGGTTGCCGCTTGGAGGCTTTAATGATTCACCCGTGGTGAACAAAGACGGCGACGTCTCTTATGTGGCCGCTCTTGCTACCGGAACTCAAGGGTACGCGGGTCTATACAAAGAACAGGGAGCCAATCCTGTCACATTCTTTAATACCGACACCGGCCCCGGCGCCAGCGACGGCAGCTTTTTCCAATACCGCCCGGATGTGAACGACAACGACCAAATCGCGTATATGGGCAATCGCGATTCCTCTGCGGGCGGCGGGCAGGCGCTTTGGCTTTGGAGCAAATCCGGCAACACCACTGACGAATTGGACAGCGGTCCCGCCAGCACATTCTTTTTCGGCCCGTCGATCAACGAAGCTGGCGAAGTCGCCTATACGCGAAGCAACAACAGCGTCTGGGTTACGCAAAAAGGATCAACGCCTCAGCTTTACACGACCGCCAGCGCCGTCGGCCAGGTAAACATTGGTTTTTTGACCATCAACAACCTAAACCAGGTTGCGTTCAACACCAACAATGGTGGCGGCGTCGAGACGATCTACGTTCAAAGCGGCCCCAGCGCCACGCCGGTGCGCGTAATTGGAAGCGGCGATACTTTCGACGGATCAAAGATCGATTCCATGTTTTTCTCGCGCGGCGCGTTCGACGATGCCGGTGACATTGTCGTTGGCGTTTTTCTTCACGATGGCCGGCAGGAACTGCTCCTTGCGCAAGTGCCCGAGCCTTCTTCCGCCGTACTTTGCGGATTCATCTGCCTGCGGTGGTTTGCGCGTCGCCGGCGCTGAAAGCAACCACGAGGCCATCTCACGATGAGATTGCGCGCATACAACCGGTCTCTCTGCCTGTAACATCCGCCGCGTGAATGCACGGGAATATTTGCTGGTTAGCGTGTCGGCCATCATTGTGCTGGGAGTGGCCGCGCAATGGCTGGCGTGGCGGATGAAATGGCCGGCGATTTTAATTTTGCTTGCTTTCGGGCTGCTCGCCGGGCCCATCTCGCAGATGACTGCGGGGCGCAAACTGCTCGATCCCGATGTCATCTTCGGCGAGTTAATCTATCCCATCGTTTCTCTGTCCGTCGCCGTCGTGTTGTTTGAGGGAAGCCTAACGCTCAATATCGCCGAGCTTCGCGACGTTGGCGCTTCTGTGCGCAATCTTGTAACCATCGGCGCATTGATCACATGGAGCATCACCACACTGGCCGCCGGATTGATTTTGCAAATGCCCTGGCGATTGTCGGTGCTTCTTGGGGCCATTCTCTCCGTTACCGGCCCAACCGTCATCGGCCCGTTGCTTCGGCAGATCCAACCAACGGGCCGCGTCGGGCCGACGCTTAAATGGGAAGGCATCGTGATCGATCCGCTCGGCGCGGTGCTTGCCTTGCTCGTGTTTGAAGCGATCGAACTAAAATCCGGGCTTGGCCATCTCGCGATCGACGCCACTTTCTCGCTCCTGAAAACCGTTCTTGTCGGCGGCGTCATCGGATTGGCGGCGGCAGGAATTCTCGTCTTGCTTCTTCGACGATTCTGGCTGGCGGATCATCTGCAAAACCCCGTTTCGCTCGTGATGGTCATCGCCGCTTTTGTCGGCGCGGATTTGCTCCAGGATGAGGCCGGCCTGCTCGCCGTCACGGTCATGGGCATCGCGCTGGCCAATCAAAAAATCGCGCCGTATCGGCACATCCTCGAATTCAAGGAAGCGCTCAGCGTATTGCTGGTTTCCAGCCTCTTCATCGTAATGGGTTCGCGGCTTCAACCATCGCAGTTTTCGGGCCTGGGATGGCGCGCGGGATTTTTTGTTGCCGTGATGATCGTCATCGCCCGGCCATTGTCGGTATTGCTTTCGACGATGGGCACCGGTTTGAACTGGCGGGAAAAACTGTTCCTGAGCTTCATGGCGCCTCGCGGCGTGGTGGCGGCGGCGGTTTCATCGATCTTTGCGCTGCGTTTGGCGCGTGCCGGCTTTGAAGGTGCGGATCGCCTCGTGCCCATGACATTTATCGTCATCATCGCAACCGTCACACTCTATGGCCTTACATCACCCTTGCTGGCACAGCGTTTGGGCCTGGCCAAATCCGGGGCGGCCGGTTTTCTTATCGCTGGGGCGCATCCGGTGGCACGAATGATCGCCAGGGAATTGCAGGACCAGGGTGAGATCGTCGCAATCGTTGATACCAATCGCGCCAATCTCGCGCAAGCCCGGCTGGAAGGGCTGACGACTTATCCCATGAGCATTCTGTCAGAAGAATTGGTCGAAAAAATCGAAGGGACCGGCGTTCACCAGCTTCTGGCGATGACGCCCAATGAAGAAGTGAATTCGCTCGCCGCTGTGCATTTCGCCAGGGTTTTTGGGCGATCCAACGTCTATCAACTTGAGCCCGAGCCGCAGGAACCCAAGACGAAGGAAAAATCACGCGTCTCGCATGAACTGCACGGACGCGTTCTCTTCGCCAGGGGAATCACTTACGAAAGTCTGCGAAACCGCGCCGCCGATGGCGCTTCGCTAAAACGCACCGGCCTCACGGAAGAATTCAAATTCGCCGATCTTCTCGCACGATCGCCCTCCGCCCTTCCGTTGTTTCTTCGCAATGAACTCAATCAGATCAGCGTGATCAGTGCCGACACGCCCCTGGAACCAAAATCCGGCCAAACCTTGATCAGTTTAATGCCACCAATCCCTCCGGAATCAACGTAACCGTCACAGACTAAAGCATGACCGTGGCCCGTGAATAAACGGAATTCTTCTGGGGTTCCCGGCAGCATCGTCCTTCGGAACAGGTACAACGCATGTCGCGTGTTCGGCGTGACTTACAAAAATGGGCCCGACAAGATTCGAACTTGTGACCTCGTCCTTATCAGGGACGCGCTCTAAACCAACTGAGCTACGAGCCCGCTATTTCCAGCAGGGCGGGGAATTGTAAGTCTCGGCCTTCCAGAGTCAACTTTTTTGCCGGCGCTCGATTCAATCTTGACAACCCGCCCTCTCCACCGTTCGATGTTCTTTTGACCGGAGTCTTGTTATGGCCATCTTTTCTGTGATCGTATTAACCGCCCCGCCGCCGGGACTGGCTGCCGAAGCCAATGGCGCCTTTGTCAAAGTGGACGGCCGCGAAAGCCTGCTCCGCGCCGTCGAACTTTTTCTCAATCGCGACCAAATCCAACAAATCCAAATCGTCTTCACCCCCGAAATGCTGGAAGAAGGCAAACGAAAATACGGCGGGCACCTCAGCTTCTCTGGCGTGAAAGTCCTCAGCGCCGGCCCCAAATGGATCGACCAGCTTGCCGTCGCTGCTCCCAAAATTTCTGATGAATCCACCCACGTGCTCATCCACGATGCCGCCCGCCCCGCCGTCGTTTACAGCGATATCGAGGCGATTCTCGAAGCCGCCGAAAAACACCCTGCCATCGCGCTGGCTGCCCCGGTAAGAACATCGCTGGCCGAACTCGACGAAGGCGGCGGCGCCGTCGCCTTTCATTCTCCCAGCCGCTTCATGCAATTG
>DATAPK010000619.1:0-4332 GCA_036265245.1 Tepidisphaeraceae bacterium
CCATTGCCCGGAAATTCCTTCACCGGCAAAAGTTCCAGGCAATTGATCCCAAGGTCCCGAAGATAATCCAGCTTTTCGATCGTGTCCTTGAACTGCCCCTTCTTCCCATCCTTCGTCGCAAAATCGCCAATGTGCATTTCATAAATCACCAAATCGCGATTCACCGGCAGCGGCACTTCGTCGTGCTTCCATTCATATTCCACCCACGCCCGCTCGCCGCCGCGGACTTTCAAAATCGCCGCCTCGCTCGCTTCATCCGTAACCTGCAGCGCATACGGATCAAACGCTTCGAGCATCTTGCCCATCGCAAAAAAGCTCAACGATTTCACGCGAAATTTGTAGTAATAATCCCCGTCCGCCAGTTCGGCTTTCGTCCGCCACCATCCATCCTCCCCCTTGGTCATTGGCGTTGGCTTCCAGTCATTCCAACTGGCCAAAAGCTCGACGATTTCGTTGTATGGCGCGAACAACGCAAGCTCAATCAATCCTTTGTTTTGAGAATTTCCTTTTGTAGCTTCTGCGCCCGAAGCCGGAGTAAGAGTTGCTGTCATAGGAGCGCATTAAAATGAATAATTGGAATTCTCGGCATCGGGGATTTGCTGATTTTATAAGAGCGATAAAGGAAAACGACCCCGGCTAATGACCAAATCGCAATGACCAAAATTTGGGATTTGGACATTGGGATTTCATTGGTCATTCGGATTTGTTTATTGGTCATTTCCTCACGCTACATCCGCCACATGCGATTCCGGTTCGACAAACCGCATCTCCCTCACGCGATCCATCACCGCCTTCACACTGCGAAACAGCCGCTTGCCCGGCAATTGCCCCGAACCCACTTCAAAGGGCGCCTCGTCTTCGCCGGCTTCGATATTCGCCACATAAATCGCCACCTCCGGCAACCGCGACGCCAGCGTCTTGGCCAGATGCCGGCAATGGGTCCATGAGATCGGCGAAACCTGAACCAGGCAGAGCATATTCACGCCCGCCTCGCGCGCATGCTCAACCGCCTCACTTGCCAGCGCCTGCGACGACACCACTTCCGTCGCCACACCATCGGCCCCTGCCGCCCGCGCCAGTAGCGTCGCCGCCATGTCATCCACTTCATTCTGCGCTGCCACCAACAACAATTTTGGCGTCGCGCTTTCCGCCGGCGTGCTTTCGCTCGTCGCCATGTCCAAAATCTGCATCGCCCGCCGCGCCTGCGCCTGATCGATCATCCCCAGTTGCATATCCCGCTTTAGCTCCTGAAGCACAGGCATAAACAGCGTCTCGCACGCCTCGGCAAACGAACCTTCCTTCAATTCCTTGTCAATAATTTTCCCCGACGTCAGATCATCGCCAATGAGCAACCGCTGATAGAGCCGCACCGCGTGCGGCATCTCCAGCGACTCCCCAAACAGATGATTCAACAGCGCCAATTGCGGCACCTGCTTGCCGATCACCAGCAAACAAACCGTCAACGGCACCGCCAGGATCAATCCTACCGGCCCCCACAGCCACGCCCAGAAAATCGTCGCACACACCACACCCAAACTCGATATCCCCGTGCTCTTTCCATACAGCCACGGCTCCAGCAACATATTCGTCACAAGCTCGACGACGGCGAACATCACCATCACTTCGATCGGCACGCGCCATCCCTGGAACACCGCGATGGCCAGCAACGTCGGCAAAATCCCCGCGATCCAAGGCCCCAAATACGGCACAAACCGCAACAACCCCGCCAGCGTCCCCCACAACAGCGCCGTCGGCACGCCAAACAGCGCAAGCCCCAGCGTCACCATCACGCCGTAAGCAAAATTCACCATCGCCTGCATGCGCAGATATCCGCCGATGCGCTGCGCCGCTTCATCCATCGCTGCCGTGGTCAGAGAAATCTGCCGCATCCCCGCAAACCACACCAGCCGCTCTCGCACCTCTTCGCTATACAACAACAGAAAAATCAGCAGAAGAATAACAATCGCCCCCGTCGCAATCGGCACCAAAATCGGCGGCGCAAACTGCGAAAACAATTGCAAAAAATCCGGCCCATCATTCACCACCTCCACCTGCACCGGCGGCGAAGTCATTTGCTGCGGAACAATCGTCGTGGAAGTTTGCGTCGCCGCCCCGCCGGCGGGCTGCGTCGCCGTAATCTCCTGCTTCAAATCGCTAATCGTGCTGGTTAATTTTGAAAACGTCCCGTTCGTCGATGTTCGCAGCGAACGAACTTTCTGAACCAGGTTCCCCCGATATTCCGGCACCTTTTCAGATAAATCGACAACCTGCTGCCCAACCACATACCCCACCGCCCCCACCACGCCCATCGCCAGCAACACCGTGATCCCCACCGCCACCGCCCGGTTCAATCGCCATCGCGTCAAACGCTCCACAATTGGATTCAACAGAAATGCCAGCAGCACCGCCAGCGATGCCGGAATCAAAATATCGCGCGCAAAATAAAGCGTCGCGACCACTGAAATGCCCGCGATGATCCGAACTGCCCGTTGCGGATTGTCTGTTCTAGCCCCATCCATAAAAACTCTCTTCTAGCCCGTCGGTGGCTGCGGGTTTTCTGATTGAACAGGCTGCCCCTGCTGCTCAGCAACCGCCGCCGCCATCCAGCCTCGTCCCAAATGCTGCATCGCATTAAACAGCATGCGCAATCCACCTGACGAAACCGCGTTCTTCACCGACTTCGACAGTTCGCTCGATCCCGCCATCACCCCCAGCGCTGCCGCGGCGCCAACAGTCAAATACGGATGCTCGCGCAGCGGCTTCAGCGGATCGATCGCCCGCGCCGCCGCCCGCAACTGATCCTTGCGCGCATCGACTTCTACATCCGACTCCGTCGCCGCCATATTTATTTGATCATTTCGCGTGCTGTCCATACCACACCTCCGGCGATACACACCGCCACCGTTCCAAACACCACCGCCGCCGCCGGCGCAGACATTTGCTGGGCAACCAGACAGAAAAATCCATACAGCAGAAATCCAATCCCCAGCAGCGCCAGTAGCAGCCCAATAATCATCAAACCCATCGCCGTCGCCAGCCGCACAAGCTGTTTATGCAGCGAGCGTCCCTCGGCCTCCACAAGATCCATCGTCGCAATCATCATATTCGCAATTGATTCCAACATAGCCCACCTCGCATTTACCGCTTGCGGCTTAGCGCTCCGTATTTCCACTAAACCGCAAGCGATTCAAAAAGGCATCCCTATCGCCGCCGATGCAGCATCTTCGCAAGCAAAAACCCAACCCCAAACGCGATCATCGCGCTGGCCATCGGATTCTCTTCAACTTTCTTGCCCACCGACGCCACTTGATCGCTTCCGCGATCCTTGATGTCGTTGAGCTTGCTCTTCAGATTCTCCATCGCATCGCTCGCCGAATCCCGCGCCGCTTCAGCGCCGCTTCGTCCGAGCCCGAACACATGGCTGAACAAATTCACCACATCCGCCCGAAGCTGGCCAAAGCTATCCTTCAGCTGGTCCACTTCGGCGGCCATGCTTTCAGCCGTCTTATCCGCTACGCCTCGATCTGTCGTTGACATAAGAACCTCCAGTTCATTTTAGTGCCGCGTCTCGCTGTTGCATCATCCAAGCAACTGAATCGCGAACGACGCGACGAACATGATCACAAAAATCGCAAACATCACTTTCGCAGCCTTGGCTGAATCCCTCGCCAGATTCGTAAAACCAAAAATCGCCGCGATCAACGAGATCATCAAAAACAACAACGTCCAGTACATCATGATGACCTCGGCATCTCAAAAAAAGACCCTGGCCGCCGCTGACACGCGCCGGATGCGGTCAGACAACGGACGCAGGGTCAGTACGCTCTAGTTAGGCTTCGCCGCATCTCGCAGCGCTTTAATTCGATCGTGCGTCTTCTGAATCGTCTGAAACTGCGTTTCAACGACCTTGCTATATTCCGGCGGCAGGTGGGCCTCCATCGCCTTGCGGTAAGCCGAAACACTTGAATCCTCGCCGCGCTCGCATTCCGCCAAAATCGAATGCCGGCTGTTGCCGCCGAAAGCGCTCTTGAGGTCGATCCAGCCGCGGTGCAGCGCTCCACTGGCGCTGCCATGCTCTGCCGGATCGCCCCCGGCCGCTCTCATTTTCGTCTTCAACTCCGTGGCAAACTGCTGCCGCTGCCAGCTATATCCCACGAGCTCATTCTTGATCGTGGGGTCATCCACCGCTTTCGCGGCGGCCTCAAAACCGTTCTGTCCATCAATGCAGGTTTGGATCAATTCGTTGATCACATCGGGTGTTGCCGATTCCATCGCCATATCTTTACTCCTTTCACATTGCCGAAACCCACAGTAAAACTTCCGCGATTCTCG
>DATAPK010000620.1:0-4235 GCA_036265245.1 Tepidisphaeraceae bacterium
GGATCAAAGAACAGCAACAGGTGCTCGATCCGGGGCTTGTTGAAGCGGTGTTGAAGCGATTGTCGCCGGGCGAGCGGGAGGAGGCGCTGGCGGGGATGCGAGTTTTGGCGCGGGGGGCGATGGAAATAATCGCCTTGAGGAAAGCGAAAAATCTCGGGAAGGAGATGAGCGCATGAAATGGCTCTTGCTGATCGCGATGGTCGTCATCGGGCTGGTTCTCATGATGACGCTGATCGGATTGATGTTGCCCAAGGCGCATCGGGCGACGCGGATGGCGAGATTGAAGCAGAAGCCCGAGGCGGTTTTCGCGGCGATCACCGGGCCACAGGATTGGCGGCCGGGGATTACGGTGACGGAACTTCCGGCGGATGGCGGGCCACGGAGATGGCGAGAGCAGTTTGGGCACGAATCGATCACATACGAGGAGGCGGCGTCCGATCCGCCTCGGCTTTATCGTTCGCGGATCACCGATAAGAATCTGCCGTTCTCGGGAACGTGGACTTGGGAGATCGCGGCGACTGCGGAGGGTTGTACTTGCCGAATTACAGAGGATGGGGAAGTGAGCAATCCGATTTTTCGATTTATGAGCCAATGCGTCCTGGGGCATACCAAGTCGATTGACGCTTATTTGAATGCGCTGGGGAAGAAGTTTGGCGAGCCGGTGAAGATTGAGGGATAGCGACTGATTGGCCGCCTCAAATATGTGAGGCTTCGCTATTGTTTTCCCGCGACCCGCAACGCGGCTTCGGTCAGGGTGTTCAATTGGGCGCGATGTTCGTCAAGCAGCGATGTCAGCAGGCTTTTTGCTTCGGCGGCGCCTTCTTTGTTGGCGGGCAGGGCTTTGATCGCGTTTTCGTAACGCTCAATCAACATCTTTTTTGCATCGAGCAGCTTGGGGAGGAGGAATTTGAGGGAGAGGAAGGCGAGGTATTGTTCTTCGCGGTCGATGCCGCGGGGGGAGGAGTCGGCGACGCCGCCTAGAGAGTCGATCAGATTGGCGAGGCGGTCGACGCGATCGTCGATCGTGCGCACCATTTCCTGCAGGGGGCGGCGGACTTCGACGGTGGCGCGGTTCAGATAGGGATAGCCTTCGCCCATGAAACGAAAGAGGCTGGTTCGCTCGGCGTCGAGGAGGGAGTTAAGCGTGTCGATGAGGGCGGCGGGGGCGGTGGACATAGTGGATGTGGGCATGATTACTTGAGTTTATTCAGGGCCAACGACATTCTGTTTATTAGAAGCACCAAATTCAAAGCACCAAAATACAAGCAAATTCAAAAATAAGAAAATTCAAAACGAAGCGATGGTTTGGGGTTTTGAATTTGGATCATTTGAATTTGTTTGGGATTTGGTGCTTGTGATTTGGGATTTTTCTGTGCCGAGATAGATTCTTCCGTAGTCGCCGGTGAGCTGATAGAGGGGCTGATATCGCACGAGCATCCAGACGAGCATGACGGCGCATCCGACGGCGATGGCGCCGCCGAGGGGGTTGGGGGCGAGGGCAGGTTCATCGCTGGGATTGAGGAACATGACTTTGATGACGCGAAGATAATAGTAGAGGCTGAGGATGGTGTTCACGCCGATGACGGCGACAAGAGCCCACCACCATCCGCCGGCGCTGCCGAGGACATACATGATGTTGAGCTTGGCGACGAAGCCGGCGAAGGGGGGCAGGCCGACCAGGCTGAACATGAAGGCGGCCATGCAGATGGACATGATGGGGGAGCGCCGCCAGAGGGCGCCGTAGTCTTCGATCTTTTCGCTGCCGGTTTGCATGTAGATCAAGGCGGCCACGGTGAAGGCACCGAGATTCATGAAAAGATAGACGGCGAGGTAAAGGAGGATGGCCTGGGCTGCGGAGGCATTTCCCTGGCCGGGTTGAGCGGTATTGGTGGTTTTTACGATCAGCGTCAGTGCGCAGAGCATGTAGCCGGCGTGGGCGATGGAGCTGTAAGCCAATAGTCGCTTGATGTTGGTTTGCACAAACGCGGCGGTGTTGCCGACGGTGGCGGTGATGGAGCCGATAATGCCGATGAGGATTGCGATGCTGGTGAGGGAGATGCCGGGGACGTCGTGATATCCAACGGACGCGGCGAGGACCATGAGGATTCGAAGTAGCAGCACCAAGGCGGCGCCCTTGGAGGCGACGGAGAGGAAGGCACTGACGTCGATGCTGGCGCCTTCGAAGACATCCGGGCACCAGAAATGAAACGGCACGGCGGAGATTTTGAATCCGATGCCAACGATCAAACCGAAGATGGCGACGGCAAGCAATGCGGAACTGTGAGAGGCGAGCATTGCGTGGCCGAGATCTTCGATTTGGAGGGTGCCGTACAGGCCGTAGAGAATGGATAGGCCGTAGACCATGACGGCGCTGGTGGCGGCGCCGAAGAGGACGTATTTGAGTGAAGCTTCAGCGCCGATGCGATGGGTTTTGCGGAAGCCGGCGAGGACGTAACTTGGAAGCGAGGCCATTTCGACGGCCATGAAAATCATCAAAAGGTTTGTGGTGCTGGCCATCAAACTCATGCCGAGGGTCGCGCCGAGAAGGAGGGTGAAGAATTCGGGGCCGTCGCCTTCGTGCATTTTGGAGGCGGTGGTTGCAAACCACATCAGGATGATGCCGATGGTGAAGAGGAAGAGCATCAATTTCCAGAGGATGGCCATCTGGTCGGAGACGAGGAGGCCGCGGAAATGGAGGCCGACGACATCGGTGCTGTCGTTGACGATCCAGAGGGAAAGGAATGCGAGCACCAGGCCGCCCAGCGCGACGATGGCGCAGGGGATATTGGATTTACGGGTGAAGAAGGGCGTAAGCAAAACGGCGACGATGGTGGCGATGAGCCAGAGTTCGGCGGTGAAGGGGCGTAATCCGACTCCGCCACCGGACCAGCCGGGGATGAAAGGTTTTTCGATACTGCTAACGGCCAGCGGGAAAAAGGACATGAATCGTTCTGCTCCGCTTAAGGTTGAGGGAAGGGTAGCATTGAGCGGGGAAGGGGGCAAGGTTGAGGGGAGGGGCGCGACATGCTTGGAGGTGTTGTAAGTTGGAAGAGGTCCCACGGCAGAGCCGTGGGCTTTCGGGGAGTCGATGGGATAATAAGGTGTAAAGATATTTGATGCGGATGCGAGTTGAGAAGATCAAGGTTTGGGTTGTGGTGGTGATGGCGCTGGTATTGGCAGTGCTGTTGGTGGTGCATGCGCCGTTTATGAATGGGCCTGATTACTGGAAATGGCCTTGGCGACGGCTGTAGGGGTGGCGATATTTTCCGGGGATGCTTGCCGCGGCGCTGCCTCTGCTTGCGGCGATCTTCATTCATGGGGCGGGACGAATTCGCACTATCGTTGCAATTGGGTTGGTGATGCTTTCGATGTTCGCGATGGAAGTCGTTCACATCGGCATGACGGTTCGGCCTTTTAGTCTGACGCGGGTTACATACTTTATCGAAAGCCCGATGAGCACGAGTTATTACGACGATGCGTATCGGTCGATCGACGCATCGGTGGGGGATTTGCTGGCGCGGTATCCGGTTTATATGCCTCAGTTTTATTTGCATTCGCAGGAAAAGCCGCCGGGGCCGATTTTGTTTTTTCGGGCGATCATTCAAACATTGGGTGTCGGCGATCAAACGGCGACGATTGCGGGATTGCTCATCGGTATATTGGCGACGCTGTCGGTTCCCGCGGTGTATGCGCTGATCCGAACACTTTTGGCAGACAAGAATGCGGCGTTTGCGGGATGTGTGCTGCTTGCGTTGTCGCCGGGCATGGTGCTGATGTTTCCGGTGCTGGATCAGGTTTATCCGGCGATGACGTGCCTCTTGTTGATTGCGTGGATCAAGGCACTGCGGAGAGCGAAAGCAATTTGGGCGATTGCTTTTGGCTTGATTTTTTCGGCGTCGTGTTTTGTTGTGTATCACTTTCTGGTTCTTGGCGTTTTTTTTCTGACCGCGACGATTGCGCATGTTGCGATAGATTGTCGAAAGCGACTTGGGCCGGTTCTTCGCATGATTGGCATCGCGATTTTGTCGATCGTGCTGATCTATTTGATCCTTTATGGATACGCCGGATTTAATGCGATTGTGGTTTTCAGGACAGCGCTGGTGGAACAGGGGAAACATCTTGCAGCGCTGGTAAGGCCATATCCTCGAACGATTTTTTTTGATCTGACCGACTTTGCGATGGGCGCGGGGTGGCTGCCGGTTGTGCTGGGTGGAATGTGGATGATGGACAAGCGT
>DATAPK010000621.1:0-11216 GCA_036265245.1 Tepidisphaeraceae bacterium
AAAACATCGGCTTGGCACTGTCGGCGATCAGATTGCTCCAGAGCAGCCGAGTTCCGTGCGCGTCTGCTTTAGGCCACTCTCCCTGAAATTCGCCGCCCTTGAGGTTCAGCAATACATCGAACTTGGGGCTTGGCACGGCCCCGCCAATGATCCGGATGACACCAATCGGCATCACCTTCATGCGCTCCTCGCCATCGGCATCGCTGCGACGAGAAGCGACGAACGACGGCAACGTCGATTTGATCGTAGTCGTCGCATTTGCCCGGGAAGCCGCGGGTTCGGCGACAAATATCGCCCACTCTTGAAGCTGAAAATCCGCCGTGGGTGTGGGCAAGGTCGTGCTGCGGGTGGTTTGTGCGAAGCTTCGCGTGGAGGGAAGGAGCGAACACACAAACACGAAGACACACAGACCCAAAGAACGGCTGGAAGAACAGGAACTCATAATGCACTTATCCTGCTTTTGATTTTTGTGCTGAAGACATCGCATTGTGGTTCACTTCGTATCGCCCGCCCGAAGAAGTCTCGCATTCGCCCACGCAACCCGATCGCCGACGTCATCGTTTTTGCCGTAATCCACTTCGAGAGCAAGCTCATGCACGCCATCCACCTTCAGTTTGAGGTCGGCCGGTGCTTGATCTCCTTTGGCGTCGAGATTTTCGTAAAGCATCTTGTTGTCGCCGATGACGCGGATGGTTGCCTCGCCGATTTTTCCTTCGGGCAGCAGGAAGCCGACTTTGCTGCGGAATTCGTTGAACCGGCCATCGAGGTTGTATGTCAAAACGCATCGCGAATGCACCGAGATGCCATGCTGATAAGTGCCGTCCGCCAAAGTGATCGGCTTGCCCGTCAGCGATTTATCGACGCGATATTCCAGCAGCCGATCAAAGTAAGGCGTTTGCTCGACCTTCGTCGGCTTGAGATCGGAAAGATACGTCAGCCGGCCGTTGCGCGTCGTGATCTTTGCGATCTGATCGATTGGAACACGCACATCCGTGCCGGCGAGGGTTTGCAGATGCAGTTCTTTTCCTTCGATCTCAACCAGCTTGCCGGAAATCTGGTCGTCATTGAGCAATTGAACGGATTCGTACAAGGAATTTTTGGCGGCGGCCTCATCGGATTTGGCCATGATGATTCCGACGAGGCGATTCAGGCTGATTTTGCGGTCGGCATTGTCGTATCGGAAGTGCAGCGAATCGTCTTCGATGCCCACAACGATGCCGTGCACGGCGATCACGTCGTCATCCTTGGCGACCAGCGCGATATCATCCAGGCCGGCCTGCTCATTCAGGGCCTGCGCCTTTTTGATCTGATCCGCAGACCCGCACCAGAGTTCGCGCAGCGTCGGCACGGGAAATTCAATTGTCGTCGCTGGCGAAACGTTGGGCTGAAGCGACAGTTTTTTGTCCGACCACCGGCTGATCGTCCCCAGCATGCGATCGCCATTGGCAAGGATCACACGCGAGTGCGGCAGCATGTTGGCGGGACGCGTCGACGGCGAGGCGGCAGGCACGCTAAAACTGCCCCCACGCTTGAGCACCAGTTCACTGATATCCGCCAAGGCAATCTTCGCGGATTCTTCCTTGCCCGGCGCGGGATGAAGCACGACCGTGATTTGATCGCCATCCACACCAGTCCATCCCGCGGCGACGGTCGAATCATCCACCTTTTGAATGATAGCGGTGATGGCATTGGCGGTGGGTTTGTTCGGGACAGCGGCGGGCTTGGTGGCCGGCACAACAGCGGCGGCCTGCATCGCGACGGCAGGTTTTTCGAGCTGCAACTTCGCTGCATCCAGCTTTGTGCTAACTGGCTTGCCCGATGGGTCGGATTGTTTCATCGAGATCGTCAATTGCGTGGCATCGGCGGGCAGCGGCTGCGATTTCCATTCGCCCTGATCGTTTGTGACGATGTTGGTTTGTCCGCCCAGTGGAACATCCCGCAGATATGCGGTTTTCACCTTGATCGAGATCTGCGCCTGCACCGCAGGCTTTCCGTTTGCATCGTGCGCGACGCCGCCGTACATAACCGCCGGCGCGGTTTTCAGATCCAGCGCCTGGCCCGATTCGGAAACCGCGTTGGCCACTTCGGTCGTCACATAGCCGGCCTTTTCGATGCGAACCATGTGTTTTTGCGCGTCGTTGACCAGCGGCGAGACGCTGGCGTCGCCGTTTTGATCTGTCTGCGCGGAGCGGGCAAAGTTGGATCGCTCGGCATCGACGATTACTTTCGCGCCGGCGATCGGCTTGTCGCTCAGATCGGCCAGGTGAAACCGCAGGGCGGGCTCATTCTTGAGATTGGTGGTAACCGTTCCATCAGGCACAGAAAATTTCAGCTCGAGCACCTCGATATAAGCGGGTTGTGCGCCGCTTTTCAGGCCGATCCCCAGAGAACCCAGCGAACCTTCGGCATTCAGTTCACGAAGATCCTGTTTCAACTCGTGAATCTGCTCATCGTCGGCCACATCGGAACCCTTCCAGACATTCATGCGCGTGCGATTATCGCCCACTTCCAAACGCAACACATATTCGGCCTCTTTGTTTACGTTCTTCGCACGATATTTCATCGTGAGGATCGGATATTTCGACAGATCAACCGGCAACGCCAGGTGATAGTTCCAGAGCGCCAGCGCGTTGGCGTCGACGACGGTGAAGCGCGGCTCATCCGATGTGGCATTAAATCCATAAACTACCGGCGGCGTGTTGCTGTCGGCATTGGAGGCATCAAGCCAGAAACGATGCAGATCAATCACCACCGATTGCTCTGGCGAAGCAAGCGAATCGGCCCGCGCCTGCAAAGCGAGCAAAGAGCAGAGAATGACACAAGCGATCGTGCGGATCATGAAGAAGCCCAGCTGAATCAACATAGAATAGTTAGTCGGCGGTGGTATCGAATCATTTCCCCGAAGGTTGAGTCGTCGCATCGCTCGCATCGTTCACCTGCTCGGAAGCAAGCCGCTTGTAATAACTTTGCAAAAGCGACTCATATCCCGGCGGAAAGCCGTCGGTTTGCGATTGAAGAATCTGATCTCGCTGCTTTGGAGAAAGATTCCCCCACTGCTTTTCGCTGGCCTTGGGGTCGGTCAGCTCATGAATTCCGCCGGGGCCGCCGCCGAGTTTGGAATCGGGCATGGGTTTATTCGGATTCAAATTCCCGCCGGGCTTTCCGTTCTTGCATTGCTGTTCGAGCAGTTTGATGACATCGTCGAGCTGCCCAATCACCTGCTGTTCCTTGGCCTGCGTAGGTTTGCCGGTTTCATATTGCGAAAGATCGCCGACGACGCCTTTCATATCCTTGGAGATAAATCGCAAAGGATCTTGTTCGCGCGTCCTGCTCGCGTCTCGCTCGGCATCATCAAAAACCGAATCAAACTTGCTGAACTTATGCAACACCTGCTTCGACGGCTGCGCATCCTCTGCTCGCAGAGTTATGGATAGAGAAAGCGTGATCGCGACAAGAAAAATTCTTTGAAGCTTGGACATACGAGCCTCCGTTCATCTGACCAACTTACGGTGCGGCAAGCTGCGCGCGGATGTTATCGAGAGCGTCTTGCACTTGCTGCTGCGAATCGCGCACGGTGCCGATTTTGTCGCGCATCGCCGGGGACAACTCGGACATCGCCGCCGCGCGCCGGCCGTCGGTGTCGGCGGTCTCCTCATTCACGCGATTCTGTAGCATCCGCAACACTTTCAACTCGGCGAGGAGCTTATTTTTATCTCCCTTGCAGTTGCATTGCCCGCTGCTCATCTTCGACGCAGCCAGTTGCTTGAACGTATCAATTAAATCCTGCAGATCGCGTTCGACCTGCTTTTCCGAGCCGATCGTCTCATCGCTATCCCTGCCCTGCTGGAAATCATTGACGATATAGATGCACCGCCGCTGAATCGATTGCAGGGCCGGCGGAAGCGCGACGCTGAACTGAGTTTCTTTAATCAGATCGATCGTCTGGTCAGCGATGGTGACGATGTGCTGCTCAGCCAGGGCAAGCTGCTTGATGCGAAGCGTGCCTTCACGATCGTCGCCGACCGCTCTCGGCTCAAGCGCGACGCTGGCTTCGCGAATCTTTTGCTGCCGCTCCAGCATTTCGCTCAAGTTCACCAGCACCTGCTTGCGCACCTGGCCTTCGATCTGCCTTTGCAGCGCGAGCTGGGCCTGATCGAGCGCGGCGCGGGCATCTTCCAGATTTTTCACCGCATCCTGCTGTTGATTGGCGGCATCACCGGCTTTGGCGCTGCCGAGACTTCCCTCGGCCTTGCCCATCGAGCCTGATGCACCGCTTAGAGGAGCGGCGGCACTCTTGGCGAGATCACCCAGTTCGGCGACGCGCTTGGAGACGTCATCGGTGGTCTGATGATTGGTCTGCTGGGCCGCCTTCATCGGCTGAAATTTTTGCGGATCGACTGGCTTGCTCTGCTTTTGTTGCTCCGCCACCTGTCCGGATTGATCGCGCTGATGCTTTTCTTCCTTGATGGCGGCATCAAGCTTGGCGATCGCGGCTTGCAGCTTTTTGAGTTGCTCAAGCTGCATCTGCAAATCCATGTCATCGTTCATCAGCAGCTTTTTCAATTCTTCGAGCTTGGCCAGGACTTGTTGTTCCTGATCGCCGGCCTTGTCGAGATCGCGCTGGCCGAGCAGTTCAAGCACTTCCTTCATCTGCTCGACGATCAACGCCTCGCGCGCTTTACGGACAGCCATGATGAGCTTGGCGGAATCTCCCGGTTCCATCTCGCGAGTCAGTTCCGCCAGATGGAACATGCGCTCCTGAAGCTCCTGCATCTGCGCCTGGATAGTCTTCTGTTGAAATTGCAGTTGATCTTCAGGCTTGACCTTCGTCTGATCCGCGCGCAGCGCCGGCGAAATCAGAAGCGCACCGGTCATTGCCATGGCAAGTAGTGAACGCGAGAGGCCTTTCATAGCAGCTCCCTTCGTGGATTTTGCGAGGCTGGATATCATAAATCCGTCCATCTCATTTGTCGAAGACATCTTCAGTTTGTTTGGATTTCAGGCCGTCCGTGCCGACTTTAACGCCTTCCTGCAGGCGAATAATCTCGTTTAACTGGTTCAGCACATCCACAAAGCTGTCCCATTGGGACATCTGCTTGAGGATCTGCTGCATGCGTTCGATGATCTGATCCTGGCGGGCGGACACCTCTTCCAGCTTGCCATTTTGAGCCGCCAGCGCGTCAAACCCATCCCGCTGCGGCGTCATTAGTTCGCTGTCCATCTGCTTGAGCGGATTGAGCACATTCTTGTCCATCAGGTCGTAAGCCTCGACGGTGCCGAGACCGTTCAGCCGCAATTCGGTCATCGATTCTGAAAGGCTGTTGGCGATTCGCAGCACCTCTCGCTGCACGTTGCGATGGCGGCGTGCAAGCGCAGCGGCGGATTTCGAATCCGTCATCGTATTGAGTGAATCCTTGATGTTCTGAGACTCTTCAATCTGCTTGCGGAACTTGGCACGCTCGCCTTGCTGCCGAAGCAAAATCTCGCGGAAGAGTTCCTCCGGCGCGACGATCTGAAATGTCGCCGGGCGAGAGGTTCCTGTTTGTGGCGACAGATAACATTCATCCGTGCCGCTGGCGGTTAGCGCCAGAATTGTGCCGGGGGTGATTTTTAATCCGGTGACATCGAACGTCTCTTTCTGCTGAACTTCAAGCTCGCTGGCGGGATGGGTTGGGCCAAACAAGCTCTTTGATGAGGTAAGCGTCTGTTGCTTTTTGTCGGCGTCGACGAATTGAGCTTTGGACTGGAGATCGATTTTCGCCACGCCGAAATCATCGCGGGCGAGGATCGTCAGCGGAATCTTCGCCATCGGGGTGATGCGCTGTCGAACGCCGGTGAACGAAAGGCTGACGCGCGGCGGTTGATCGATCTTCAAACCGATCGCGATGGGCGTGGGCAGGCTGGTGAGCTTGGCTTGATCGCTGAGCAATTCGATCTGCATGACAACAGGCTCTTGGTGAACCCACGAAATCGCAAATCGATTGTCCGCCAGCCGCTGCACTTCCGCCGGCGCGCCGTCCACCTTCGCTTGCGCGATCGCGACATTCGCGGCGAATTCGAGTTTTAGATTGGTCTTGGCCAAAAACGCGAGATCGGCATCCTGGCCGCTAAAGTTATGTGTCTGAGGCTCTTTGTCGGTCGGATGCTGGCTCACCAGTGTCAGGCTCGTGATCTTCGGGCGATCGACCGGCTCGATGACGAAGGAATCGAGATCATCATCTCCGCCCTCAGCCTCCACCGTCACCGCCGATTGGATCGCGGGCATGTCGTAGCGAAAATCGTTGGCGGCGAATTTGCTCATGGCGGCGCTGGTGCGCGGGCCGTTCGTTTCGCGAAGACGGAGAGAGATCGATTCGGGAACCATGCTGTTTCGGATCGCGGTTAATCGGAGCGTATACGGCTCGCCACGCGGGACGATGATCTTGCCGTCGGTTAAGCCGATAACACCAAGATACGTGCTTTGAGGCCAGGGTTCGGTCGAACCCAGGAACCATCGCCGCGCCCATAGGCCAGTCGTGCCGAGATTGAGAAGGATGAACAGAATCGTCACCGCAAGGATCGCCACGATCGCGCCGAGGTTTATCTTGTGGCGGCGATCATCCAGGGCGGATTCAAAACTCGTATTGCGCAGCGCATCATCCGCGGCAATGACGGCCCGCTCCACCATCGGACTGGAGGGCGGCGCTTCGCGGTTCAGCAGATCGGGAAGCTCAAGAATCGTCGCGACACGCGGGGCAAGCGACGTGCCGTTGCGATTTCCTTTGGCACGATCAATCGCGGCGGCCATGCCGACCAGATCGCCGCGGATTTGCAATGGTTTGATCAGGTGGTGCCAGACTTCGTACGCTAAACCGCAAGCGGCCATAAGAAGAACGACGATGCGCGCTGGCAAACTCAGACGGAGCCAGCGGTCGAGGACTAAACTGATGATGCAAGCGAGGATTAACTCGGCCAAGACACGCGCGGCGCCGGCGAAAAGCAGATGACGAATCACGTGACGACGAAAAGTCGTCAGGCGATCGACCAGCGCGCTACGCCGGGCGGTCAGATTCGGGATGTCGGCCTGCAACTGCGTCATAACGATGCTCAAACCATTCTGAACTTCTTGCGTAAAACCCATTCGACGAACAGCGCGGCCAGCACGCCGCCGAAGAGAAGCGGCGCGTTCCAGATTTCCTGGCGATCTTCGAGAATTCTTGCAACCCGCCGCACTTTGAAGGTGCCGGCGATTTTGTCGTAATCATCGAGCGTAAAGACCGCCCCGCCGGTTTGACGGGCGATCGCTTCCAGCGTCGGCTGGTCGAGCGTGGGGCGCTCATATTCCAGGTTCGGCAACTCCACCGGAAATTGCATCGTGGCAGCCCGCACCACTTGCTTCAGATCTTCATTGCCAGTCCACACGCGAACGAAATGAATGCCGGAATGCGTGACGGGAAATGTCGCTTCAAACGCGCCGGTATCCCCCGTTCGCGGCGTTAGCGTGATCGGAATCGGTTGTTCATCGGCCACTTCCACCTCGCCGTGCATTTCATCCAGGCCGGCGTCGCGATCGGACGGATTATCGAATCGCGCGGTGAGCGTCACCTGACTTTGCGGGCGATAACTCGATCGATCCGTCGCCAGCGTGTACGGATATCGGCCGCCAAGTTGTTTCGCCCGGCCCGCGCGATCGATCATGCGCGCCCAGAAGCCATCGAAATAAGCTTCGTCGAGATATCGCCAGCGATAAGTGCTGTCGAAGCCGACAAAGATCGTCCGTCCCGGGCCGACGAGTTGCGTGGCGAGCAGCACGTGCGGGCCATGCTCGTTGCGCATGCGTGGATCGCCATGTCTGGCGAGAATCGTCGCGCCAGGCTTGGCACGCGTCACCGGAAAATGCCAGTACATGCCCGGCAGACTATTGAGAATCTGATCATTCTCTTCGGTCTTGGTGGAAAATTGAAAAATCGGGTCGGTCTTCCCTTCAGGCGTGATATCGAGCCGCCAAGGCTCCTGCGAACTGAGACGAACCGATACATCGGTTTGATACAACCCCGGCTCGCAAACCACGGGCAATAAATTTACCCAGCCATATTCGGGATCATCAGGATGATCGAACAGCGTTTTGGTCATTCGCTCACCGGCGACGTAGATCAATCCGCCGCCAGCCTTGGCAATGAAATCGGTCAACATCTGCGGATACTCCGGCGGCCAGAGCGCGGGGTCGGGATCGTAAAGAATGATGCAATCGAAATCGTTCAACTCTTCTGCGGTGGCGGGCAAGCGCTTCAGCACGGGATTGCCGGGTTGAACATACGCTTTGTCGGCAGTTTGCAGCCAAGTTGAAGCGGAAAGCTGGTTATCGCGAAGCAGCGCATTGCGAATGAACTCAACCTCGGGAAACGTGCTACCCGCGATAAACAGCACGCGAATTTTCTGGCGAATCGCGCGAACTTCCGCGGTGGCCACATTGTCATCCGTCGTCAACTCGGGCCCGACGTCTTCCAGCCTCGCGCGAAATTCCAGCTTGGCGGGTTGATCTTCTTTGAACTCAAACGGCACGGATTGCGATCGCCCTTCTTCCTCCAGCACGATCGGCTGGCGGCTGATTTCCTCCCAGGGGCCGCCGTCTCGACGACGTTCCATCACCAGTGTCGCGGGAGAATTGGCCAATCCTCGCGATTCGATGAGCACATGCAGTTGATTGTTGTCGCGAACGAAAACGACGGGATTGGTTTCGATCTTGGTGAGCTTGGCATTCCTCGGCCCTTCAGGCGTGCCCATCGCCAGCGAGACGATCGGCACGCCTTCGCCCGCGGCAAACTCAGCCGCCTTGGAGACAGGTTCGCCAGCATTGGATTGGCCGTCGGTGACGAGCAGAATGCCCGCGAGAGGCTGGCCGCGGTATGCGGTGATCGCCTGCCGGATCGCCGCGCCGATGGCGGTGCTGGTTTTGTCGATCACTTCGGGCTGCGTCGTCGGTTGGGTTGTCGCCTCGGCCTCGGCGAGCAGTTGCGAGGTAAACCCCTGCGTTTTCACTAATCGATCCCCATTGGCTGCGAGTTGGTTTGTCAAACCGTTATCCAGTGCGTGCTGCGCCAGCGAGCTTCGCGTCGAATCTCGCAGCGCATTTACATTCGGAAGCTTCAAAACCTGCGTCAGCTTCGCCGCCCTTGAAGCATCCACATACGCATCGCGTAGCTCCATGCTTTCAGAACGATCCGTGAGCACCAGCAGATTCGACGGCACCATTTCCTGTTTGCTGAAAACCATCACCGGCTCCAGCAGCATCGCCAGCACGCCAAGCAGAACGAGCATGCGCAACGCGGTCAATCCGATGCGCGTCGCGAGGTTCAGACTTCTGCCCTCGCGCTTATATAGATGTAAGACGCCCCAGATGGCCGCACCGATGCCAACCAGCAGCATGAGCATGCGGTCGTGATGCGGGAGCGACAGCCACTCCAGCCGCCATGAGCCGCCTTGCGTCCATGGCGCGGGTTTGATTCCCAGGAGAATTTCGATCAGACGTTGAAACATCAGCGCTCTCGACCTACCCAAACCGCAAACAGCGTTTCGATCCCAAGCATCATCATCAAACACATCGCAACTGTGCGCCAGATTTCGTGTCCTTTGTCACTGAGAGATGCTTCGCCGGCATAATGGACGATCGTCACGTCGAGCGGATCAAGCATGGCGGAGAGATCGTGATCGCTGATCGGTTCAAGATTGCTTTCCGCCGGGTTCGGGCTCACGCAAACCAGTCGCGTTTGATCGTGGCCTTCGGCATCTTTCCAGAAAATGCTGTACGAGCCGGCGCTGGCGGTCTGATCGAATTTCAGAATCCCCGGCGATTGATCCGTCTTTGGCAAAAGCTGCATGGGCGAGAACTCGCCATCTGGAAGCCTGATCTTCGGATCGGTGGCGGATTCGTTCTGAGCCAGCGAGAGTTGAATCGGTTGCCCGGCGGCGATGTTGTCTTGCTGTGATGAAGATCGCGCGATCGACATGGCGGCCGCGCGGGTCGCGAGCACAAAACTTGGATCGAGCGGCCAATCGCTCCACGCCTTGTCAGCCGTCACCGTAAATAGCAACACCCGGCCCCGCCCGAAGCGCTTCTCAATCGCCGCCGGCGCATTCTGCGAATTATTCCACCGCGCCAGCACCCGCACATCGGGCGAGGTCTTCACATTGTCCACGCCCATGTAACGATTGACGCGCACCCGCGCCAGCGCCGCCGGCGTGATCTTGCTCAAAAGCTCCAGTGGCGAATTCTGCACCGCCTCCGCCACCAATCCGTTCACCGGCCCATCAACCGCGCTATCCAACTTCACGGGGAGCAATCCGTTGCCGTCGCGATACAAGCGATCGTTGTACGCAGCGACGTCCACCAGATCGCCGCAGAAAATCATCAGACCTGCGCCATCTTTCACGAGCCGCTCAAGCTCTGTCACCTGTTGTGCCGTCAGGCTCGCAACATTCGCCACCACGATCACATCAGATGATGCGTTTTTGACTGTGTTCCAATCGTTTTCGGTCGTATGCGTGATATGCCAAGGCTCAGCGCCGATGGTGTAGGCGAGCGTGAGGAAATCGGTTTCACTTTCAAACGGTTGCGCGCTTGGCTCGCCATCGACGAGCGTCACATCCAGTGTCGGGCGGACGGTTAGACAGAAGAATCGAGAATCATCGCCCGGCAGCGCATCGGCGGTCAGAGATAGTTTGATCGGCATCTGGCCTGCCGCGGTAGGAGTGACGGTCAGCGGCACATCGGTCGTTTCGCCGGATGGCAGCGTCGGCAGAATAATCGGCCGAGTTTGATCGTTCATCACCAGCATCGCCTGCGTACCGGTGATTGGGCTTGCGGTGTTGTTGCGAATTTTCGCGATCAGATTCACGGGCGTGTTCGGAAGCGAGAGCGGATCTTCGGATTCGAGCGCCGCCAGCGACACATTCGCCGTCTGCCGGCTGCCGACATCGATCACCTTCATCGCCACGCGATCGTCCGCCCACTTTCGAGCATATTCGCTCACCTGCGCATCCCAGCCGCTTTTGCGAAGATCGGTGACGAGGACAACTTCTTTCGTCGGAAACGTCGCCGTCGCCAGTTGATCGCCTACTGCATGAAATATCGCCGGCCAATCGCTCGGGCCTTCGCTGGCACTCAGGGCATTGATCGCCGAGATCACTCGATTGCTGTCATCTAAATGGACGTCATGAACGATCGGCGTGGCCAGATT
>DATAPK010000622.1:0-7346 GCA_036265245.1 Tepidisphaeraceae bacterium
GTGTAAATCTGGCGGAGATTGCTGAGGCAGGCGGTGCGGTTGGCTTGCTCGCGTGCTTTGGCCAGGGCGGGGAGCAGCAGGCCGATCAGGACGGCGATGACGCCGATGACGACCAGCAATTCGACGAGGGTGAAGGCACGATTGCGCTTTTGCGGAGATGGATGATTCGGCGCGGGCGCGATCATGCGGGAATGGTAACAGGATTGACGCTGATGCGACTACATTTTCTTTGTTCGGCGATGGGGTCGCGCGTCGCATTGCAGGAAAATCCGGGTCTTCGGAATACCTCAGACACCGGCGTCTGTTGCTGTAAGGAGTTTTGAAACAGTTTCCAAATAGGGAGCAGGCAATTTACTTTGCGGCGGCCCATTGGGGGTATTTTTGCATTGCCATTTCCATTACGGGATCGATGAGGGGCGGGTCGGGGACGATGACGCCGTTTTGGCGGAGCTTTTCACGCTCGACATCGAGGAGGGGCTGCATCTGCTCTTTGGTGATGGCATCCTTGATGGCGTGCTGGACGGTGGGATCGTCGAACGGCTGCGTCCGGCCGTTTTTCACGCTTTCAATTTTCGCCAGATAAAACGCATCGCCGGCATCAATGATGTTGGTGAGATGCCCCTGCTGCGTTGAAAAGACGGCGTCATTGAGCTTTTCGTTGCGAAGCGCGCCGCGCTGGATGGGGGCTTCCAAGCCGCCGGCGCGAGCCAAGCGTTCGTCGTCGTTGAACTGGCTGGCGAGGGATTGGAAATCTTCGCCCTTGGCGGCGCGGTCTGAGATATCCTTGATGCGCTTGAGGGCGTCAGGGCGAGAGCCGGATTTGGCGACGTCGATCTTGATCAGCCGATATTGCACGGTGTCCGGGTCGGAGAATTCGGTGGCGAGGTGTTTTTCGTAATATTCGCGCATGTTCTGAACGGTGACCTGGATTTTGGGGCGGATTTTTTTCTCGATGTAAATCGCCGTGACCGTCTGGCGGTATTTTTCCTGGGCGGCGTCGTCGAGATCGGTTCCATCGGCGGCGAATTTCGCGCGGGCTTCCTGGATCGATCCGTTGGACTGGGTCTTTTGCTGATCTCGCCAAACCCCGGTTAGTTGCCAGGCGAGATCTTTTTCCTGCTTATCCAGCGTGTTTTCGGCCTGTGCGTAGATCAATTCGTCGCTGATAAAGTGATAGACTTGCTTCTGAATTTCGCCGGCGGCGAAGACGCGGAAGCTTTGCTCGTCGCGCTGCTTGGCTTCGGCGGCAAATTCGGCGTCGAGCGATTTCAGAACTTTATCTGCATAGATCGGCTTGCCGTTGATCTCGACGACGACGGCGCCGACGGTCATGTATCCGCCTGAGGATGGCTTTTCGGTGAGGCGCTGCGTTGCAGGCGGATTCACAGGCTGCGTGGAACTCATCTGTGCCAGCTCGCTTGATGGGCTTGAGATGGCGGTCACGCTGGGCTGCTGGGGTTTTTCTTCCTTGAGATGGAAAGGATCCTGCGGCGACTTGTCCATCGCATCGACGTGCAAGTCGTTGTACATCACGCCCGGTCGATCGGCCAAGACGTGGCGGCTTTCGATCGTGCCAGGGGGTTCGGAGCGGTAAAATTGGTCGGGCGCGAGTTCCTTGGGCCCGCCGCCGCCGGCACCGCAGCCAATCGCCGTTATCATGAAGGAAGCCGCCGCAAATTTGCTGATATGATGTGCGTTTTTCATCGCTTTCCCTGCTAATCTTCGAGGATGACAAGGTGACAAGGCGAGGGGGTGACAAGGTGAAAGATATGACTTTGCATTTGTCACCAAGTCACCTAGTCATCTTTGCCATCCCTCAATTTATACCATACCCCGCCGAAACCGCGCCAGCGCCGTCAGCGGAAAATAGAGCCGATACAAATGATACATCAAATAAAACACTCGTGGGAAACCGGTGCCGGTGTAGAATTTTTCATCCCAGCTTCCATCGGCCTTTTGATTTTTGATGAGCCAATCGATCGCGCGGCTGACGTCGGCATCGTTGGCGCCGACGCCGGCCATCAATCCCATGGCGCCCCAGGCGGTTTGTGAGGGGGTGCTTTCGCCGGTGTTTTTGAGGGCGGGGTCTTCATAGCTGTCGCAGGTTTCGCCGAAACTGCCGTCTGGTTTCTGCACGGATCGCAGCCAAGCCGTCGCCAGGCGGACATAATCCTGATCCATCTTTTCTTTCACCGCGTGCAGGCCGGTGAGCACCTGCCAGGTGCCGTAGACGTAATTCACGCCCCATCTGCCCCACCAGCTTCCGTCATCCTCTTGCTCTTTTTTGATGAAGCGGATGGCGCGGATGACGGCGGGATGATCGGCGGTTAATCCGCAATGGCCGAGGCATTCGAGCACGCGGCCGGTGATATCGGGGCAGCTTGGGTCTTGCATTGCGTTGTGATCGGCGAAGGGAATTTTTTCGAGGAGCGGGCGGTCCTGGGTTTTATCGAAGGCGGCCCATCCGCCGTCGGGGTTTTGCATGCTTAGGAGGAATTCCAGGCCGCGAGACACAGCCGCTGAAGCGGCCTCGCCGCCGGCGCGTTTGAGGGCCATTGCCACCATGGCGGTGTCATCGGTATCGGGATAATGGGGGTTGGCGAATTCGAAAAACCATCCGCCTGGCTTGGCGTTGGGCACGTTTAAGCCCCAGTCGGAGACGAAGGTGCATTCCTTTTCGAGCAGCCAGTTGGTGGCGCGCTTGGCGGAGTCGTGGTCGCTGGACATGCCTGTCTCTGCCAGCGCGTGCAGGGCGATGCCTGTGTCCCAAATCGGCGAGAGGCAGGGCTGGATGCGAATCTTGTCTTTATCCTGAATGA
The DNA here is from genome assembly GCA_036265245.1 of Tepidisphaeraceae bacterium. Classification (GTDB taxonomy): domain Bacteria; phylum Planctomycetota; class Phycisphaerae; order Tepidisphaerales; family Tepidisphaeraceae; genus DATAPK01. The sequence goes on from DATAPK010000622.1 coordinate 2,820, forward strand.
AAAAATCCTCGAGCTGTTTGTGGGCCAGCTTCACACGCTCGTGATCGTCGGGATATTTGAGGCAGCGGTAGACGATCAGCATATAAACCATCGGCGGGAAGATGGCGCCGAGCCCTTCGGTGCCTTCCAGATGATCGAGCAGCCATTTCTCAGCGGCCTTCAGGGATTTTTCGCGCAAGCGCTCGATTGGGCATTCTTCATAGCGTTTGAGAAATTGATCGACGCGGCAAAAGACATCCCGCCAATCTTTTGGCAATCCTTCCAACGGATCGGCGGACAACCGATTCGCGGCGGCGAGGTCGGTGTAGAGTTCATCGATGCGTTGATCGGGCCGCAGGGGTTTTCGCCGCGTATACCTGAACGTCGTGACAATCCCGAGGGGGAGGATCATCGTGCGCGTCCAGGCGGATACGTGATAGAGATTGAAGTAGAACCATTTTGGCAGAAGCACCACTTCGGGCGGGATGCTGGGGCAGGCGTCGTAGCTGATCTGCCCGAGGCCGGCGAAAAAGAAACGCGAAAAGGTGTTGCACTTTTCCGCGCCCCCCAAGCGAAGAATCACATCGCGCGCCTTGCGCATGTTCGGCGAATTTGCGTCATCGCCCATGAGCTTGAGGGCGAAGTAGGCTTTCACCGTGCCCGACAAATCGGCTTGGCCGCCGGGATACATATTCCATCCGCCGTCGGGTTGCTGAAGGGAGCGCAGATAATTTGCGATCAACGGCAGGCGAGGATCATTTTCCTGATCGAGAATGAATCGGGTGAGGATGTATTCGGATTCGAGAATGCTGTCGCCCTGAAGTTCGGCGCACCAGAAGCCGGAGGCATCCTGCCTGGCGAGCAGCGCGCTGGTTGCGCCGTCGATGGCGCGATCCAGATCGGACGACTTTTCGCCAAGAGATCGATAAACGGGCGAACGAAGCGCGGAAATTTCCGTAATCGAAGACACAGATCCTCTTCCCTAGCAAAGTTTTCGTAAAATACCGCGATATTTTCGACGGCGGAAGAAGTATAGAGCCGGCCAATCCCCCCGCAACTCCGCGGCGTGATAGAAACGGCCTCTGCCGTTAAGATCGGTAATCATGGAAGCACCGGTAGAAACGCAACCCGCACCAGCCTCGATCGACACGGATTTCATCGCGTATATCGATCAGCATCGCGACCGCGCGTATGACCTGCATGCGGAGCACCTCAACCCCGCGTTTGTGAAGATGCTGCGCACCATTGGCTTCGATAAAAAATATGTTCGCGGCGAGGGGTGCTGGCTTTGGGATGAACAGGGGAATAAATATCTCGACCTGCTTACCGGCTGGGGCGTTTTTGCGCTGGGCAGGAATCATCCGCGCATCAAAGCGATTCTTAAACAGCTTCTCGACCATGACACCGCCAACCTGGTGCGGATGGAATGCAGCACGCTGAGCGGATTGGTAGCGGAGAAGCTCGCCTCCCACACCGGCGGCGATTTGTCGCGTGTTTTTTTCTGCAACAGTGGCGCGGAATCGGTGGAAACCGCGATCAAATTTTCGCGATGCTTCACGGGGCGGCGCGATATTGTGTATTGCGATCATGGATTTCATGGACTGACTACGGGGGCGCTGTCGCTCAACGGCGCGGACTTTTTTCGCGAGCGATTTGGCGATCTTCTGCCGGGCACGCAGAAAATCCCGTTTAATAATCTGGCCGCGTTGGAGAAAGCGCTTTCCACCACGCAGGCTGCCGCGTTTATCGTTGAGCCGATCCAGGGAAAATCGTGCGGGGTGGTTGCCGATGGGTATCTGGCTGAAGCGCAAAAGCTTTGTCGAAAATATGGGTCGCTGCTGATCCTTGACGAAGTGCAGGCGGGCCTGGGGCGCAGCGGAAAATGGTTTTGCTATCAGCACTGGCCTGAAGTGGAGCCGGATATTGTCTGCACTTCCAAAGCGCTTTCCGGCGGATTTGTGCCGGTGGGGGCGATCATCACTCGGCCGAAGATTATGGACTGCATCTTCAGTGGCATGGAGCGATGCGTCGTGCATTCCAACACTTTCGGCCAAAACGATTTTGCGATGGCTGCGGCGCTGGCGACGCTGCATGTGATCGAAGATGAGAAGCTCGTCGAAAACGCGGCCACACTGGGCGAGTATGCGATGAATCGTCTGCGCGAAATTGGCTCGACCTGCCCTTTTGTCTCTGAAGTGCGCGGCAAGGGACTGATGTTCGGGATCGATTTCGCGCGGCCTAAAGATTCGTTCAAACTCAAGATGGCGTGGGACATGCTGCACAAGCTGAACTTCGGCGTCTTCGGGCAGATGATCGTCATCCCGCTCATGCAAAAGCACCGCATTCTCACGCAGGTGGCCGGGTATCACACTGAGGTGATCAAGTTCCTGCCGCCCATCACCATCACCAAAGATGAACTCGACTATTTTTTGAATGCGATGACGGATGTTTTGGGCGACACCCAACGCTTTCCGGGCGCGGCGTGGGATACGGTGATTGGATTGGCGAAGCGCACGTTGAAAGCCTAGCACTGTAGACGCGACGCCTGCGTCGCCTCTTTCTCTCGCTCCTCGAATCAGCGACGCAGGCGTCGCGGCTACAACGAATTCATCTCGCGATAATATGATTTTCTGTATACTCAGCACTCAGTACTGAAGCGTAAGCGCATGCGTTCCATCCACCGCCCCTTACTCATCGGCGTTCTTCACGTCGTGCAGCATCCGGTTCGCGTGCTGCTCGTCGCGGGCGCGTGTGTCGCTGCGTGCGCGCTGCTGGCCGCGTGGAAGCTCAACATTTCGTCCGATCAAAACAAACTTTTTGATCCCAATGTCCAGTTCTTTCGCGATTTTTTGAACTTCTCACAGAATTTCCCCGAGAACGAAGCCACTTATGTTGTCATTCAATCCGCTAACGCAAATCATCCGCCGCCGACGGCGAGATGGACCGCCATTGCCGACGCGATCACGGCTCGCCTGCGATCGATGCCGGAGTTTGTTAAATCCGTCGACAGCAAAGTTCCCATCGATCAGCTTGGCGCGCAGGGTTTGCTCTTCGACGATCCGCAGCGCGTCCGGCAGAGCTTTAACGACGTCAAACGATTCATTCCGCTGGTGAAACTCTGGGCGGAGAAGCCGGGGCTAGCGGTTCTACTTGGCCGCACACCGCTCGAACGGTTTTTGAATGCGCTTCGCACGCAAAAACCGAGCCCCGAAATCGCGGACTTCATCACGTTGCTGGCGAAAAGCTGGAATTATGCCATCGAGCATCCGGATGCTCCTCTCAAAGTCGGCTCAACGCTCCCCGATTTAGCTTCGCTCGACGCGGCTGATCCATCGCGGCTTGGTTATTACTACGTCCCGGACGAAAGCGATCCCTCTCATTATTTGATGCTTGTGCGCGTTTATCAGCGATCTGATTACGATTCGCTGACCGCCATTTCTGAAACCATCGAAGCGATTCGCGATGCGAGCAAAGATGCGGCGAAATCATTTCCGGAATTTACCGTTGCAGTCACCGGGCGGCCGGCGCTTGAGGCGGATGAGATGCGCACGACGGACACCGATTCACACCGCGCGGAGATCGTCGCGGCCATTGCCGTTTTCATCGGATTGGTCGCGATGCTGCGGTCTATCTGGCTTGCATTCGCGGGCGAGATTGCGCTGGCGGTCGGCATCGCATGGACGTTTGGGTGGGCGACCCTTTCCGTCGGCGAACTCAATTTGCTCTCGGTGGTTTTCCTGCTTGCGCTGATCGGCATTGGCATGGATTATCTCGTTCAGATTCTCACGCGATATCGCCAGGAGGTCGCGCGGCGGGATGATCCCAAGACGATCTGGATGGCCGTCTTTCATTCCGTATCGCTGCCGATCAATACGGCCTGCCTTGGGGCCGCGGGCGCGTTTTTGGTTTCCGTGCTTACGCATTTTCGTGGGGCTGCCCAGCTTGGGATCATTGCGGGGGGCGGGCTCGTGCTTTGTCTTTTGGCTGGTTATGTGATTCTGCCCGCCCTGCTCACGCTGGTTCCGCTGCGCGTGAAAGTTGGCGCCGAGTTGCCCGACCTGGGGCCGCCTGCAAGTGGCGGGAAGCATAATCTTATTCTTCCGCTCATCTGGCTTTTCCTTCTGGCTGCGGGCGTCCCGTTCATGCAGCGCACGCAATTCGACCCCGGCCTGCTGACTATGCAAGCGCCTAATCTCGAATCCGTCCGCATGGTCAAAAGGCTTCAAACCTGGTCGGCGGTCGTGCTCTCCAAAGATTTGCAAACCCTGCGTGCTGTGCGCGATGCCATGAAAGATGCTCCCACGGTTGAAAGCACCGAAAGTATTCTCACTGCGTACGACAATCTTCAATGGCTGCGCGATCATGAAAAAGAATTGCCGGCGGTTGAGTGGTCGGAGCCGGCTTCAATCGAATCGAAGGATTTGCCGCAAATCGCAAAGAGCGCGGCGACTCTTGCAAAAACCTTCACCGGCAGCGCCTCGGATGAACTCAAGAAATTTGCGAGATTGGTCGCACATGCCGACCCTGTTCGTCTCACCGCCTGGCAAA
>DATAPK010000623.1:0-5695 GCA_036265245.1 Tepidisphaeraceae bacterium
CTTCCCCACATATCGCGCATACGCAACCACCGCATTCGCCATCCGATTCCCCACCGAATACTTCCCCTCAACCTCCGCCACCGCCCCCGCCTGCCTCTGCACCAAAAACGTAATCACGCTACTCCCCACCGCCAGCGCCACCAACGGCAACTTTTCCAAAACGATCCAAACGCCGCTCTCTTTCTCACTGTACTCAATTCTTCGCGGAGATCGCGAGGTGGAAGGGCCGGGGAGAGCGCTCCCCAAAACATTCGATTGCCCAACACCTCCCCACCTCCCCAGCGGCCACCAATCCAACAGCAACAACACAAACGGCGTCGTCACCAACATCGGCTTCGCCATCAACCCCAACGCCAGCAACATAGCCACCACCGCATACCACCCAATTTTTCCTTTCGAGAATCGCCTCGATCCAGAATCCCCTTTCGTCGCTCGCGCATATCGCGCATACGCCCAAAGCGTCATCATAAAAAACAACCCGCTCAACACATCCTTCCGCTCCGCCACCCACGCCACCGACTCCACGCGCAGCGGATGCCACTCAAACAGCGCCGCCGTTGCCGCACTCTGCCATTTCGCCCCCGTCATCTCCGCCAGCGCCAAAAACAAAATCGCCGCGTTCATCGCGTGCATCAAAATGCTCGTGAAATGATGCCCCCACGCCGCCGTCCCAAACAACGACACATCCACCATGTGCGAAACCCACGTCAGCGGATGCCAATTCCCCGCCGCCGGCGCAGTAATCGCCCACAAAATATTATCGAGAGTGATCCCCCCTAAAACATGCACATTCCCCGTCACATAATCCGGATCGTCATACGCAACAAACCCATTCCGCATCGCCCCCGCATAAATCAGCGCCGTAACGATCCCCAACCCCGCCGCGATGAACGCGCGATTTGCAAACTTCGATTCGACCAGGCGACGCTGAGCCATCCGTCCCGTCAGCCTACTCGCGAATCGACCAACGACTCAAGCGCCCGCGCACCTCACTCCCTCTCCCTGTATCCAGGGAGAGGGTTCTTCGAATTTAAATATTGAAGCTTAAATGTTCGACGTTTCTAATTCCCGCTCGTCCACTGCCCCACCGACTCCTCCCCAACCCCTCCATGTCCATTCCCATTCCCGCCATTCCCCGCCAACGGCGGCGCCCCAAGCTGGCCTCCGCCCGTCAGCGCCTCGTGCGCAATCAGCGTCGCCCTGAAAAACCGGAATCGATTCAGCACCTTCTCCTGGAACAATTCCAGATACAGATAAATCGCAGGCGTCACATACAGCGTGATAAACTGGCTCACAATCAATCCGCCGATGATCACTAGTCCCAGCGGTCGCCGGCCCGCGCCATCCGCCCCAAACCCCAATGCAATCGGCACCGCCCCCATCAACGCCGCCAGCGTCGTCATGATGATCGGCCTGAACCGATCCATGCTCGCTTCATGAATCGACTCCTCCGCCGACTGCCCATGCGCCACCCGCTGGATCGCAAAATCCACAATCATGATCCCGTTCTTCTTCACAATCCCCATCAACATGAACATCCCGATGTACGCATACAGCGACGCTTCTTGCCCAAACAACATCAACGTCGCCAGCCCACCCAATAGCGCCACCGGCAGCGACGATAGCACCGTGATCGGATGCAGATAGCTCTCGTACAAAATGCCAAGGATCACATACATCACAAACACCGCAAGCAGCATCAGGATGGTAAGGTTGGCCATGGTATTTTTGAACGTCAGGGCATCACCTTGGAAATCCGCGCGCATCGTCGGCGGAACGATTTTCGCCGCCTCTCTGTCAATGAAATCCGTCGCCTCGCCCAGTGAAACGCCAGGCATGAGAGTAAAATTGAATGTCACGCTGGTGAATTGGTTCAGGTGATTGACCACCTGCGGCCCGATCGTCGGCGACCACTTCGCCACCGCGCTTAGCGGCACAGTGCGCGTGCCGTCATCCGATTTGATGTAAAGCAAATCCAGATTCTGCGGCTCGTTGCGATCCTGATTTTCCGTCTCCAGAATGACCTGGTACTGATTCGTCGGCCGCTTGATCAGATAAACGTAATTCTGACTGTAAGCATTCCGCAGCAGCGTCTCGATGCGCGTCGGCGAGATGCCGTAACTCGCCGCCTGATCTCGCAGGATGTCGATCTTGAGCTGCGGCGCCTGCAGATACATGTCCGAAGAAATACCGCCCTGCATCAGCGGCAGAAAAATTTTCCCCGCCCCTTCCATCGCGAACGCGCCCATCAGCTTGCCCGCGGTGGCGTAAACTTCCTGCGGATCGACGCCCGAGATCGCATAAGAGAAATTCCCCGTGCTGCGGCTGGAGGCGCCTGTTGCAATCTGCAACACCGGCTGCGGAATGATAAACGCCATCAGCCCCGGATTTTGCATCGCAATCGCGCCGCCCAACGCACGCGATACGTCCTGAATCGACGGACGATCGATCGTCTGCATTTTCCCGTCCGGCCCGGGCAGTTGAATCGGCTTGCGATCCTTCACATCCTTGAGCATCGCAAACATCAACCCCTGGTGGGATTGCATGAATCCACTCAAGCCCGTGACGGTGACCGCCAGATCGATGTTCGGATCCTTCGATATCGCCTCGACGGTCTTGGTCTGGTAGCGATGCATCTGATCGGGGCTGCTCCCCTGCTGGCCCATGATGATGCCAAACGTGAACCCGCTGTCCCCTACAGGAAGAAACGATTGCGGGACGAGCTTGAAAAGAACGATCGTACCAATCAGACACGCGACCCACGTCACCGCCGAAATCCATTTATGCCTGAGAAAAAACCAAAGCGATCGCCCATAAGAATCCAGCACGCGATGCTCGATCCCGCCGATCACACGCTCTAACCACGTCTTCTTCGTCCCTTTGCCGCGTTCACTCAGCATGCGGGCGCACATCAGCGGCGTCAGCGTCAGCGACACGATCCCGCTGGCAAAAATCGCGATAATAATCGTCACCGAGAACTCGCGGAAGATTCTCCCCATCAATCCGCTCATCAACACCAGCGGCAAAAACACCGCCGCCAGTGAAATCGTCATCGACAAAATCGTAAAACTGATTTCCTGCGCGCCCTTAAGCGTCGCTGTCATCGGCGATTCCCCATATCGCTCCATCCGCCGCACCACGTTCTCCAGAAACACGATCGCATCATCCACCAGAAACCCAATCGCCAATGTCAACGCCATCAGCGAAAGGTTATCCATGCTGTATCCCAGCGCGTTCATCGCGATGAAGGTGATCAGCAGCGAGAGCGGCAACGCCACGACTGGAATCAGCGTATCCGTCGCTCGCCCCAGGAACGCGAAGATCACCAGCACCACCAGAATGAACGCGATGAACAGCGTTTCCTGCACATCGATGATGCTATGAACGATGCTCAGTGACCGGTCATAAATCGTCGTGATATGCACCGACGCCGGCAGGGTTTGCTGAATCGTCGGAATCAAATCCTCAACTGACTTGGCCACCGCCACGGCATTGGCGCCCGCCTGGCGGAACACCGCAATCACCACAGTCGCCGTCGGAACATCATGATCCCGCACAAAGAACCGAAGATCGATACGCTCATCCTGCACCGTATCCACCGCCGTCGCCACGTCGCGAAGATAAATCGGCGCCTGATCCTGATAACCGATAATCAGCTTGTTGTACTCTTCCGCCGAAGCCAACTGCCCCTGTGGCTGCAGCAGAAACGTGCGATGCTCGCCGTCAAATTGCCCCGAGCCCTGATAACTCGTGCCGTTCTGAATCGCCTTGGACAGATCGTCCATCGTCAACCCACGCGCCGCCAGCTTCGATGGATCAGCCTTGATGCGCACCGCAAAAGGCGTCCCATACACAAGCACCCGGCTCACGCCCGGAACGATGCTCATCCGCTGCCCCGCCTGTGTGCTGGCGTAATCGTAAAGCTGCGCCTTCGTCATCGAATTGCTGTACAGCGCGATGTACTTGATCGGCTGATCGTTCGGATTGGTTTTGCTCATCGTCGGCGGGCTCGGCAGATCGGGCGGCAACTGCCCCGCTGCCTGCGAGATCGCCGTCTGCACGTCCGTCGCCGCCGCATCGATGCTCTTGCTCAGATCGAATTGCAGTGTGAAGTTTGAATTCCCCTGGCTGGAATTGCTCGTCACAATTTCCAACCCCGGAATCTGCATGAACTGCCGCTCTAGCGGCGTCGCCACATTGTTCGCCATCGTCTCCGGCGTCGCGCCCGGATACCCCACCTGCACCTGAATCACTGGATAGTCCACCGCCGGCAAATCGTTCACCGGCAACAGGTGATACGCCAGCACACCGAATAAAATCGCCGACAACGTCAGCAACGCCGTCATCACAGGACGGCGAATAAAGGGTTCTGACAAATTCACGACTTACCCTCCATCGCCACCGCGCCGGGCGCTGCCGGCGAATTCACGACCGTCACCGGCGCATTCGGCTGCACCATCAACTGCCCCGTCACAATCACCCGATCCGCTGCGGTCAATCCGGAATCGATCACCACCAGATCACCCTGTCGCTGGCCAAGCTTCACCGGCCGCATGTCTGCAAGATCCATGTTCTTCGCATCATCATGCTTCACGACATAAACAAAGGTTCCAATCTGCCCGATCTGGATCGCTTGATTCGGAACAAGAATCGCATTCGGTTTGTCCACCAGCACAAGCCTCACATGCACAAACTGCCCCGGCCAGAAATATTCATCCGCATTCGGAATCGTCGCCCGCAAACGAATCGTTCCGGAATTCCCCAGAATCGAATTATCCAGCATGCTCAATTGCCCCGTGCGCTCACCGACGATCTTCGGCGCCTCTGCCAAAGGCTGGCTGGTCGGCACAGTCGCCGCCGCCGCCAAAGGTTGCGTTGTGGGTGCAGCCGTCGCCTCCATCACGGGTTGACTTGTGGGCGCGGTCGTCGTCGCCGACTGTTTCGTTGTCGCCCCCACGCCTCCCTGCGCAAACGCAAGCGATTCCTGCGGAAGGCCCACGATCGTCTTGAGCGTTCCATTCGCCATGTGCGAACGAACCTCGACAAGACGATTTTCCGGAATTGTGAAATCCGCGTAAATCGGATCGAGGCTTTGGATCGTCACCAGCGTCCCTTCGTCCGCCTTCACGACATTGCCCGGATCGACCAGCCGCATCCCGCTCCTGCCATTAATCGGCGAGCGAATCTCGCAGTACTCAAGATTGAGCTTGGCCGTTTCGACACTCGCCTTCGCCGCTTCGACATTGGCCTCAGCCACCGCGTTGGCGCTTTCCTTCTGATCGTATTCCGTTTGCGATACCGCGCTCGTCCCCTTCAGCGCAACCACCCGCGCGAAATCTTCTTTGGCGAATTTCAGGTTCGCCTGGTTTTGCGCCACCGTCGCCTCCGCCAGCGACAGCGCCGCCTTGAACGGCCGCGGATCAATCGTAAAGAGCAAATCCCCCTGCTTCACATCCACCCCTTCGACAAAACTCGCCGAATCGATTCGCCCCGCAACCTCCGGCATGATCGAAACCGACTTGTTCGCCGCGCACCGCCCGATCTCGTCGATGTAAAACGGCACATCCTGAACCACAACAATCGCCACCGTCACCGCTGGCGGCGGCATGGTCGCAGCCGCCTGTTGACCGCGATTACACCCCACCGCCGCCATCAACAGCGACAAAACCCCCGCCAGTTCCGCCTTCATTCCACG
>DATAPK010000624.1:0-33188 GCA_036265245.1 Tepidisphaeraceae bacterium
GGCGGCGATGAAGAAGATTTTGTCGGTGGAATCGCCCTTGAGCGGGGGAAATTGCCAGGTGGGGTATTTGAGTCCCGGGAAGGCGATGAGGAAGGCGAGAGCGATGGCGAGGGGGGCAAGTGAAGCGATGGGGCGCAGGCGGGAGATTAACAGAATCACCAAAGCGATGATGGCGGGGAGGAGGATGGACCAGAGGATGTCGTGGGGGGTGAACACGAGGTGTGAAGCGCGAAGATTTGTAGCCGCGACGTCTGCATCGCTCATCAGTGGGAAGAGGCGACGCAGGCGTCGCGGCTACAGTGTATAGCTCGCTAGTCTTACTTCACACCTTCCAGGCTGATGGTGATGCGGACTTCGTCGCCGACGGCGCCTTGCATGGCGTTCATGCCGAAGTCGCTGCGCTTGATGGTGAAGGTGCCTTCGTAGCCGATGCGATGGCCCATCTGGGGGGTGTCGGAAGTGCCGGTGTGGTCGAGGGTGACGGTGAGGGGCTTGGTTTGGCCGTGGATGGTGATATTGCCGGTGACTTCGAGTTTGTTATCGCCGGCGGCTTTAACGGCGGTGCTTTTGAAGGTGAGGGTGGGGAATTCCTCGGCGGAGAAGAAGGTGGGGCTTTTGAGGTGCGTATCGCGCTGGGCGTTGTTGGTGTCGACGTTTTTTACCTGGAGGGTGACGTCGAAGGCGGTTTTGGTGGGGTCGGCTTCATCGACGTTGATGGTTCCTTCGGGGCCGTTGATTCGGCCGTAGAGGAAGCCGGCGCCGGCGTGCTGGATGCGGAAAAGGGCGGTGGAGTGCACGGGATCGACCTTGTAAGAATCGGCGGCGTGCACGACGGTAGCAAAGATCATCACGCCCAACAGCGCAGCCATAGCACGTTGAATCGACATAGGAATCTCCTTCCAGAATGAGATTTGAAATTTATTCGATCGTCTGCTCTCGAACCGACTCGAGGAGGCGGACGAGCAAGCTTAGGCGCTTCTCGCTGAGATGTCCAAGTTGGCGGCGATGGAGGGAGCGGACGGGTTCGTCGAGCTCTTTGAGGAGCTTGAGGCCGGTGGGGCTGACGCGGATGCGGATGACGCGGCGGTCTTGGCGCTCGCGGGCGCGGACGACGAGATCGCGGTCTTCGAGGCGGTCGAGGAGACGGGTCATGTCGGGGTCGCGGGTGATCATACGTTCGCCGATCTCGTGGCAGGCCATCCCGACGGGGCCGGCAGTGCGGAGGATTCGGAGGACGTTGTATTGTGCGGGGGAGAGGGTGTCGTCTTTGAGGATTTCCTCGAGCTCGCGCATGAGCCAGTCGGCGTTGCGCTGGAGGCTCATGAAGACTTCCTGCTCGAGCAAGGGGGCTGGTTTGGTGAAGGACTTTTCGTCCTTGAGGCGAATCATACGAAGGAATTATTTATACGTTCCAACAACTATTGTCAAGAGGATATCTGTTTGAACCACTTCTTGGGCGACAACGCCTCCGTATAAACCCTTGGCACTGATAGCGCGATTCGGGTTGACGATTCAATTGAAGATGAGAATCGAATCCTTTCGAATTCTGATTTTGCTCCCCGGCGAAACAAAGCATAGCAGGCGGAAGTCCAATAACAAAGGGGGATATCCTCATTTTACCAAAAGCCCCCAAATTAACAAAAGTAGGTCATTTCGACGGACGATACAAATACCAACGAGACGCAAATACCCCAGATCAACAGGAGACGCATATGACGACACTCATCGAAAAAGCCCAGAAGAGCGCGACCAAGTCAGGTGCGGAGCGTCGGCAATATCGCCGGCACGACCTGGAGCGGCAGGGATTGCCGATCGATCGTTGGGATGGGGCACGCCGGGTGGGCAAGGCGTTCGGGCAGATCGTGGACATCTCGGCGGGCGGAGTGCGGATTCGCACGGATCAGACCGACGTTCGGACGGATCATCAGATCCGGGTACGCCTGGAGTTGCCGGAGTTCGCGGGCATCAGCCCGTTTATCGATAACAGCAACAGCGATGGGATGAAGCCCAAGCGTGAATGGGTGGGTTGGATGACGGTCACGCGAGTTGCGCCAACCGGCGGCAAGCAGGTGGAGGTTGCGGGGAAACTGGTGGATATGGACGAGGTCGATCGAGGGATGCTGGGGTTGTATCTTTCGACGCAGCCGTTGGCTGCTTGAGCTTTGTAAGTTTGTGGGAACCGCGAGCAAGCTCGCGGCTACACGAAGAGCAATTGAGAAGCCGCCGGTATGTGGGATCAATTTGTTTCGATCCCTGTGCCGGCGGTTTCTATTTGCGCGGAGGAGTGGGTGGGGATTGCGACGGGCGCGTGATCGCTGCGGCAAGGCGGGGAAGGCAAACTGCAAAAGTTGGTCCACACCTCACGCATCGCAGTGCGCACGCAGCGAATCCTCACAATGTCATTGGTTTGAAGCTTCAGCGGCGAGAGGCAGGGACCGTGAATCCAGCGGAAATTCGGTGTTGCGCGATTTTTTGGACGGTGTGCGCTTCGAAGCGGCGCAGGTGCGGAATGAAGCGGAACGCGCCCGCATAGCATCGCAGACGCGCATTGCGCTGCGGGCGCGTTGCGATGCGCTGTGTCGGGGGTGCGAAGCGCTCCGCATCAGGTGGCCAGCGCGGGGGACATTCACTTGAGCGCTGCGCACGCAACGCGCTCCCCTGCGGGCGCAATCGGGAAGCCTGCGGCACGAATCCGATTCCCTCTGCCGCGCGCCCGATTCAAAGCGTCCCGCATCGGCATTGCGTGCCAGTCTTCCGGCATCGAATGCGATGGTGCGCGATTGGAATCCGAGTTGCTCGGCTTCCAAGCCGATGCCCCGAACATTGAAGCGGGCGCGCCCGGCATCCAAGGCCCGTCGCTCGGCAGTGATGGCGACTGCTTCGGCATTGAATCTGAATGTCCGGGAATCGAAGCGGGGATGCGCGGGGCGGCGTGAAGGTGGGCGGGTTTCAAATCTTTTGGCCGGTGGGGGTTGGTGGGGCGGGGGTGAGGTTGAGGGCGTATGGGCCAAACTTTGGGCGTTAGACATGGGCGAGTATACTAGTGCATCTATGACGGAATCCGAAGCTATCGCGCTAGCCCTAGACGGCCAGGGTGTCCTCTTTTTGGGTTCAGGCTTCAGCCTTGGAGCGAAGACGGCGAAGCGGGAGGACGGACACGATGATATTCTGTCGGCGCCTGGATTTGCACGTTATCTCGGAAAGGCGGCAGGTATAGGCGAAGATGCGGGGCTAGAGGACGCATCTGATGAATTTGAACGGCTACGGGGTCCGGAGCAGCTTGTTGCGACGATAAAGCAACACTTCATTGCAGCTGAAGTTGCTGCGTTTCACCGTACGATTTTATCGATACCTTGGAAGCGGATTTATACTACAAACTACGACAACGTAGCTGAGTTGGCTTCCGAGGACGAAAAGAAGGCGCTTAAGCCTTGTGGCGCTCGGGACGATTTCAACTCGTTACGAGGCGGGCCTACGCTCTCAATTCACCTGAACGGTTATGCCCCGACGCTCCAGACGAGCGATCTGCGACGCGACTTCAAGTTAACAGAAGGTAGTTATGCGGCGGCGACGATCACGGATACGCCCGGAGTTGCATATTTTCGTCAAGATATCCGCATGGCGGATGTCGTGATTTTTTTGGGCTACGGAATGTCTGACTTAGATATCAAGCGACTTCTAGCGGAGCATCCAGCCAGCATTGCGAAGACTCTTTTCTTTGTCGGTAACAATCCGACTGCCGAATGCGATCGACGCGTTCGGCGTTACGGGACGCCGATCCACAGCACTGCGGAGGAATTCGCATCGGCCGTTTCAACGCAGAAAACGACCCATGTGCGATCGGCAAGTGCTGATCGGCTGCGTTACCTTGCCGAGTACGTTGCCAGCGGACCTCCTGCTACAATTTCCGACTCCGATGTGATCAACCTGTTATTATGGGGAAAGCACACGACGGACCAGATTGCTGCGTCTATGGTCGGGGGAGTGCGTTATTATCAGGAAAGACCGGAGCTAAATAAGATTCTTGACTCGATTAGTGCCGGCAAACGCATGGTGGTACTTCACTCTCGCCTCGGTAATGGTAAGACGTTGCTAATCGAGGGTCTAAAGGTTCGCCTCAGGGAAATCGGCTATCGAGTGCTCCAAGCACGGGATGCCGATCCAAGTATTCAAAGGGAACTGGAAGCCGTTGCGCGTTCCGGAAAAAAAGTCGCGCTATTTTTCGAGCGGTATTCGACGTGGCTGAGCGAAATCGAGCTGTTTTGGAGAAATTGCGATCCCAGTTCGCTCGTTGTGGCAACAGATCGCTCACACGCTCATGACTTTTTCTCGAACGAGCTTGAGCACTTTTGCGGAGAAGATTCAATTGTTGAATTCGCCTGCGATCGTATGCGCGACAATGAAATTAGGTGGATAGTCAGCTTTCTCGATCAATATGGGCTCTGGGGGGAACTTGCTGGCGCAAAAACCTATGTGAAAGTGAAACACGTCGAGACAATGTGCCTCGGTCAATGGCATGGGGTGTTGTTGGAAATAATGAAATCGCCGGACATCGCCACGAGAATATCAAAGATTACAAGCCGCTTGCTCACAATTCGGCGAGATCAGGGCCCGATCTACGCAATCTTGATCCTCGCGGTGCTTGGTGAGCCTGCAACATATGACGTACTAACAGATTTGTATGACACAAGCACTATTACCCGACGTAGCGTTGAAGCAGATCCTGCAATGTCGGAGTTATTCGAAGTTGACAGCTATGAGTGTCGTGTGCGTTCGGCTGTCGTGGCAAACTATATTCTTGCAGCCACTGACGACGGGGAATCGATTATTCAGACGCTTGTTCATATGGCAGAGCGATTCCATCGGCTTTCCGGTGTACGCCCGCTCTACAAGAAGCTATCGATACAGCTATTACGCGTTAGCGTGGTTGCTCCGTTGTTTCCTGAAAAGCAGCCTAAGTTGAGCATATTGGATTATTATGAAAGATTGCGTGCCGCTATTCCTTTCCAAAGAGAACCTCAATTTTGGCTGCAATATGCGATCGCAGCATTAGTATGTAAAGACTTAGAGCGCTCAAAGACGTATTTCGAAACAGCATATTCGATTGGGGAAAGCATTCCAAATTACGACACGTTTAAGATAGATAATCATTACGTGCGTTATCTCATGGCAAAGGCGCAAGAAGTTGATAGTGTTGACGTGTTCTGGCCAATGTTCCTTGAGAGCTCTCGCATTATCGATCGTCAGATGCGTAAAGAGCGAGGCGATTTTCCGTTTAAGGTCGCGCGTGATCTACCTCTACCCGTCAACCGATTCAAAACAGTTCTGAAGCCTCCACAAAAACGGACGATCATTGCCTTCGCCCGGCGCGTTCATGACCAAATAAAGGCGCTTCCAGGCTACCGGCAATCCAACAAATGGGTTCAGCATTGTAAGCGTTCTATGGAGGAAGTCATTGTGGTTTTGAGTGCAGACAACATCGAGCCAGAGAGCGACACACCAAGTCTTGGTGAGTAAACGCGATGTAGAATGGGCCATTTTCCAACATACTCGCCATCGCCATCCGCCAACCCCGCGCCGAGTTGATCCATCGTGGGATTAAGACCCTTCGATTTCACTCAGGGCAGGCAGTCGAGTACCCCATCGCGTCCGACACGGCTTCTCCCTGCATGATCTGTTGATGCGGACAGAATGTTACGAGCGTGGGCGTCGGCGGAGCAGGGAGGCGGCGAGCGCGATCGCGGCGAGGGAGGAGGGTTCTGGGACGGCCGGTGTAAGGGAGATGATGTTGTAGCGATGGGCGATGCCGGGCGGGTCGTTGTTCAATGCGCCAATCACGTTATTGTTCACCACGGTTTGCAGATCGTAGCCAACGCCGGGCACGAGGTTGAAGTTGGTTGAACCGGAGCCGGCGCCGTCCACGCGGGTTCCATCGAAAATCCAGAAACTGTTGCCCGAATTGACGCCGCCGCTTTCGATGACCGTGTTCGTCCATGCCAGCGTATACGTCTTGGGAGCATCGACCGAAAAGAGAAAATGCAGGCTCACTTGCGCTTCGGCGCCCTGAAATGCCGTGTTTTGATCCGCCCCAAAGGCTGCTTCCTCGGCGGACAGGAGGAGTTCATCGGTGCTGGGGTTGAAGTGGATATTGCCGACGGCTTCGGTGAGGCCGCCGTCGAGGGTGAGAGTAATGGATCGCTGGGTGTCGTTCAGATCGCCGATGGTTCCCTCGGTGAAGGTGGTGGCTCGCACGTCATTGATCACGGCTGTCGTGCCGGTGTCGATAATCGTCGCCCGCGATGTCGCAGGCCAAACGCTTAAGACGCACACAAAGGCAATCGCGCAGAACCACCGCACACGTCCCATTTGCCCATTCAACATTGCACTTTCCCTTCTCCTGAATCACCACTTTGACATGCACCCGGCAAGGCGAGTGTAAGGTTTTGGCGGGGTGGATGGCAAGCGGATTGTGTATCGCATCGAGGGTCTAATAAGAGGTGGATTCTTGATGATATGGATCGATGCAGGCGTGGCGGCCGGACCTCGATTCTGAAAGATCGCGGAGCGAGTTGAGCGGGAAATTAAGGAAGGACAAAAGAAAACAAGAAAGGGAGCGGCAAATTAAGCAGCGGAAAGACTAGTTAGCGAAGGATGCCGTGAATTAGCCAAGTAAGCGGCGAATTAGCGAAGGGTGTGGTGAATTAGCGAGCGGGGCGGCGGATTTTCAAAGACTCCCGACCCATTTCCGCCTTCACGAAATCAAAGACATTTTAACGTCTGGAGAGGGGGAAAGAGGCACGTTACATTGAATCTTTCGCGTTTCGTCCGCCCTAGGATTCAACATGATTCGTACGGTTCCCTTTTTCGTCGCGGTTTGCGTTGTCGCGATGTTCGCGCGATCGAGTATAGCCGAGGCCGTCCTCGAGACGCGTGACACGGAGTCGCTTGCGATCGAATCGAGGTTGATCATCGAGGCGACGATCGATTGCGATTGGACCGAGGGTACTCGAGGTGGTGCCAAGGCAGACGTCGCGCGTGTGGTGGTCGATCGCCTCATCGCGGGGCCTCGCGACACGATCGGACCGTGGGACGGTGCCGACACTGTGAAGCGAGATTACTCCGCGTTCAAGCTCGCCGCCGGCGATCATCTCGATGTCGCCGGCTTAGGCCTTTATGCGATTTCGCCCGACCTTGCAGGTGGCAAACGGCGAGGGCTGGCTAAAGGCGATCGGCTCGTTCTCTTTCTGATGGACAAGCGTGATCGAGCCGATCTCTTCGTCGCCTGGCAGGAGACGTCGGCAAACTGGGCGGTACCGTTTAATGCGTTACGGCTGATCGTCGGCACGGACACGTACGCGTTCGTGCAGCATTGGGGCGGTCGATCCAACGAGTTCCGAATGTCGAGCACGATTGAAACGGCGACCCCGGTTCTATTCCCGGAGGTTAAGCCGCTACCGTTGGACGAACTCGATCGCCGGATTCTCAAGGCCATCACCGACGAACCCGCACTGCAGCAGACGATCGACAGTGCGACGCGCGCCGATGCGCCTGCTCTGCTGGAGATATGCCGATCGCGCAAGGACGCCGCGCCGGGCGAAGTCGTCGCAGCCAAGCATTGGCCCTTGTGGGCCGGTGCAAAGATCCAACAGGTCGCCGATGCGCAGATGCTCGTTGACTACTTCGTCTCCGAGGAGCGGATGCGTGAGGACAACTTCCATCCCCAATATGGATTTGGTGGATCGGTGGATACCCACGAACTCATCCTGCGGAAGTTGGAAGATGGCGCGATTCCGGCAGCGCGGCTGCGAGATGCATTCGACGTTTTCAGTGATGGCCGCAACTATCGTACGCCGCTAAAGCAGTCGTCCATTAAGGGTTCGCCGCCTCCGCACGGTGGCCGGCTCGCGACGCGGCTTGCGAAGGTCGCGTTGCGGGTCAGCGATCCACGGCAACTGTGGTTCGCTTACGGCGCAATCCGCGATTGCATGCCCTTTGCCGACGAGCGATCGTTTCCGGCATTGGACGACGACTTGGCGGCCGCTGCGGACGTTCTCGTCGAGGGCTGGCCGAAGCTGAACAACGACCAGCGTTGCGAAGCGGCGATCACGCTTGCCTTCATCGACGTGAAGCAAGTCCAACGCGTGATGCCCTCCGGCGGTCTATTCATCTCGCTCCTCAAGCCTCGGTCGTATGGCAAGGTACTCGATCAAAAGGGACAACTGCACCTGGAGTACAAGTACAATAACGTCCTGAAGAAGTCGGATCCGCCGATGACGCTCTCGCTTGTCCTGCGTTCGGCTGACGGGAAGCGTGAGTTCGAACGGGACTTCGAGAACGAGCACGCCCAACTCCGCGAGAACGGTGGACGCGGGAGTGGCGGCCAGATGTCCTTGGACATCGCCTTGCCCGACGGCGTGACGGCCGGCACGTACCATGCCTTTATTCGCGCACGCAGCGAAGGCAAGCTGCTCGCCGACGGCATCGGCTGCGACGTCGTGGTCCCTGAGAATTAGTCTAGTAGGGAAATCTCCAGGGATAAGTCAAAAGACCGTCACCCAAAACCTCTCCCGAGGGAAGAGGCGATGAGAGCATCCTGTGGTCGATTTAGTTTTTAGAAATGGAATTGATCGATGTTGTCTTTGGTGAAGGCGACGGGGGGGCCGGTGATGACGACGCCTTTGTCGCGGAAGGTGCGTTCGCCCATGGTGCCGGCGGTGAATTTGGCGCCGGCTTCGGGTTTGACTTTGCCGTTGGCGAGGGCGATGCCGAGGTTGCCGGCGACGTAGCCTTCATCCTTGGGGCTCCAGAGGGCGAAGGCTTTGACGGTGCCGTCGGTGACGAAGCGGCGCATCTGGTTGGGTGTGCCTAAGCCCGTCACCGCGATCTGCGATGCTTTGTTGGCGGATTCGACGACCTGGGCGCAGGCGGCGACACCGACGGTGGTGGGGGAGATGATTCCCTTGAGATCAGGATATTTGGTCAGAAGGGCCTGGGCTTCGGTGGTGCTTTTTTCGGGTTGGTCGTCGCCGTAGACGACATCGACCAACTGCATGTCTTTGTACTTGGCATCCTTGAGGGCTTCCTTCATCCACTTGATCCACTCGTTTTGGTTTGGGGCGTCGGTGGTGGCGGAGAGGATGGCGATTTTGCCTTTGTAGTCGATGAGCGATCCGAGCAGTTCGATCTGGCCGCGGCCGACCATTTCGGGGTCGGTGGGCAGGACGCCGGCGGTGCGGTATTTCTCGTTGCCGGTGAGATCGGAATCGACGCAGATGACGGTTACGCCCTTGGCCATGGCTTCTTTGAAGGTTTCGTTGAGGGCGTCGGGGCTGTTGGGGGAGATGGCGATGACTTTCACGCCACGCTGCACCTGGGCTTCGATGAGGGGAAGCTGGCTGGTGGCGTCGGCGGTGGCGGGGGCGACTTGCTCGAAGGAGACGTTGGCTTCCTTGGCGGCCTGAGCGAAGCCATCGACCATCGGATCGAAATACGGATTGCCGGTGTTCTTGGGGATATAGACCATGAACGGCGGCGCTGATTTGTTGCAGGAAGTGAGGGTGAAGGTGAAGAGGGTGACGAGGAGCAAACCGAGGGATCGCTTAAGCATGTTTCAATTCTCCGCCAGAAGGATTTGCAGCGGGGCGCTTGGGCGCCGGGGTCCGCGTGCTGAGCTTGCCGGTTAGATTAGCCAAAATCACGGAAACCACCAAGAGGGAGCCGGTGACGGTCAGTTGGGTTTCAGCGCTGATGCCTTGGAGGATCATCCCCTGCTGGACAATCATGAGGAGGAAGAGGGCGAGGACGGTTCCGATGATGGAGCCGCGGCCGCCGAAGATGTCGGTGCCGCCGAGGACGACGGCGGTGATGACGGAAAGCTCGTAGCCGGGGGCGTGGTCAAAGCGGGCGATGGCGAGGCGGGACATCATCATGAGAGCGCCGACAGCCATCATCAGGCCGGAGAGGACGAAGATGGAGAGTTTGGCGCGATCGACCTGCAGGCCGGAGAAGCGGGCGCCGGGTTCGTTGGTGCCGATGGCGTAGACGCAGCGACCGAAAACCATTTTGTGGAGGATGATGCCGAAGATCAGGGCGAGGACGAGGAAGATAATCAGGGGGGCGGGGATCAGGCCGAAGGCTTTGACGTTATCAACGCGGACAAACCATGAGGGGAAGTTGCCGATGGAGCGGTCGCCGAGCAGACGTTGTGCGAGGCCGCGATAGAGGGCGAGGGTGCCGAGCGTGACGGTGAGGGAGGGCAGGCCGAGCTTGGTGATGAGCAGGCCGTTGAATAGGCCGAGGATGATGCCCATGAGAATCGCCAGCACCATGACCCATTGCATCGGGACGCCTGCTTCAAAAAGTCTTGCGGAGCAGACGACGATCAGAGCCAGGCCGGAGGCGACGGAGAGATCGATGTTGCCGCTGATGATGACGAAGGTCATGGCCAGCGCCATCACGCCGATTTCCATGTGGGGGGAGCTGATCTTGAGAAGGTATCGCGCGTCGAGAAATGAAGGGGTGCCCACTGCGCTGATGCCGAAGGCGATCAGCAGCAGAAGCAGCGTGATGATTTCCGGGCGGCGCAGGATCGCTTTCATGCGGACTTTCCGAAACGCTTTTGAATGATGGTATCGAGTGAGGCGGCGGCGAGGATGGCCACGCCATAAACCGCTTTTTGCCAGAACGGGTTAATGCCGACGACGGGCATCGCCTGATTGACGAGGCCGAGGAAGAGGCAGCCGAAGAGGACGCCAAGGACGGTGCCCGATCCGCCGAAGACGTTGGTGCCGCCGATGACGGCGGCGGAGATGGTGATGAGTTCCATTTCCACGCCGGTCTTGCTGGGGTTGATGAAAGTGAATTTGGAAGCGTAGAAGATTCCGGCCAGGCCGGAGAGGGCGCCGGTGAGGGTGAAGATGAGGAGGAGGACGCGGTTGATGGGGATGCCACGCATCTGGGCGGCGTGGGGGTTGCTGCCGATGGCGTAAATCTCGCGGCCGGTGCGGGTGTAACGAAGGAAGAGGGCGGTGAGCACCGCGATCATGGCGGCGAAGACGATGATCCAGGGGATGTAAATGGCGGATCGGTTGGAGAGGTCAATCAATGCTTCGGGAATGTAGTTGGAATCCACCTGGCGGCCGCCGGAGTAAATGAAGACCAGGCCGCGATAGGCGCTGAGTGTGCCGAGGGTTGTGATGATGGCGGGGACGCGCAGATAAGCGATGAGGGTGCCGTTGATCGCGCCCATGGCGGCACCGATGACAGTTGCTAAAAGCGCGGCTAGGGGGAGCGGGAAACCGGGATGCGTGACGAAGATTCCGCAGGTTGCGATCGACGCGAACGCGAGGATCGAGCCGACGGAGAGATCGATGTTTCGGCTGATGATAACCATCATCTGGCCCATCGCGACGACGATGATGATGGGGGTGAAAAGGAGAATGTTGCTGAGGGTTTCGGGGGCGAGCATGCTGCGGGTCTTCAGGGTGGCAGCGAAGAAGGTGAGGAGGACGAAGAGGGCGATGCCGAGTTCGCGGAAGCGGAGGAGGCTGGAGGAAGCATCGGTTTTTCGGAGACGGACGGGGTGGGGGGTGGCGGGAGACCCCGGCCCTGAAGGGCCGGGCTTTGCTTCCAAGGTAGAGTGTTGTCCTGTTGCGGCGGCCATGATTTTTTCTTGGGTGGCTTCGGAGCGATCGAAGCGGCCGGTGATTCGGCCTTCGCGCATGACGATGATTCGGTCGCTCATCGCCAAAACCTCCGGGAGGTCGCTGCTGATCATCAGGATCGATTTGCCTTGCCGTGCGAGTTCGCCCATGAGGTGGTGGACTTCGGCTTTTGCGCCGACGTCGATGCCTCGTGTGGGTTCATCGAGGATGAGAACCTGGGGCTCGGTGAGGAGCCATTTGCTGAGGACGACTTTTTGCTGGTTTCCGCCGGACAGTTCGCGGGCGGGCTGGGAGACATCGCGGAGGCGCGTGCGGAGTTTGTCTCGCCATTCTTCAGCGATATGACGATCTTTTTTGCGGGAGAGCCAGCCGAATTTCGAGACTTTTTTCAGTTCGGCGATGGACGTATTGGTGGCGATCGACATGGGGAGGAGCAGGCCATGGTGGGCGCGGTCTTCGGGGACGTAGGCGATGCCCTGGTCGATGGCTTGTCGAGGAGAGGAGATATTTAAGGGCTTGCCGTCGAGGGTGACTTTGCCGGCGGATTGGGAGTGGATGCCGAAGATGGATTGGCCGACGTCGGTGCGGCCCGCGCCGACGAGGCCGGCGACGCCGAGGATTTCGCCGCGGCGGACTTCGAAGGTGATGTCGGCGAAGCGGCCTTCGCTGCTGAGGTTTTCGACTTTCAATCTTGGTTCGCCGATTTGGGCTGGGGGTTTTTCGAAGAATTTGCCGAGTTCTCGGCCGACCATCATGCGGATGATTTCGTCGGTTGTCGTTTCCTTCACGTTGCGCGTGCCGATGCAGTGGCCGTCGCGAAGGACGGTGATGCGGTCGGAGATGGAGAAGACTTCTTCGAGGCGATGGCTGATGAAGACGATGGCGGTGCCGGCATCGCGGAGGCGGCGGACGATGCGGAAGAGATCGCCGACTTCTTCGGGTGTGAGGGCGGCGGTGGGTTCGTCCATCAATAGCACTTTTGCTTTTTGCGAGAGGGCGGCGGCGAGTTCGACCATTTGCTGGTCGGCGATGGATAGGCCGCGGACTTTGGCTTTGGGGTCGAGCTTGACGCCGAGGGATTCGAGAATCTTGGCGGCTTCGGAATACATGGCCGACCAGTTCACGAACCATGACGGGGACGCTTGCGACTTCCCTTCTTTTTGTGGCGATCCGCCGCTCATGAAAATATTTTCGGCGACGCTGAGATCGGGGAAGCTGAGTGGTTCCTGGTGGATCAGTGCGATGCCGAGTTTCTGGGCGGCGAGGGGTGAGGGGACATTGACGGGGACGTTATCGAGCAATAGTTCGCCCGAGCCGGGGCGGTGGACGCCGGCGAGGATTTTCATGAGGGTGCTTTTGCCGGCGCCGTTTTCGCCCATGAGGGTGTGGACTTCGCCGGGGCGGAGGTCGAAGTCGACGCTTTCGAGCACGGTGACGCCGGCGAAGGATTTGCCGACGGCTCGGCAGATGATGATGGGGTTGGTGGTTGGGTCGGACATTTGCGGGTGGGAGGATAACGGGTGGAGGAGAAGGATTGTAGAGGGTTGGATCAATGACCAATGACCAAATCCGAATGACCAATGAATGACCAATACCCAATCTCCAATTGGTCATTGGGATTTGGGATTTCATTGGTCATTCGGGCTTGGTCATTGGTCATTTTGTGAATGTCATTCCAAATGGAAGACCTCCGGGAGGGTGAACATGGCTTCGTCCGGTCGCTGGCCCTCGAGTTTTTCGAAGAAGGGGGACATTTCGCGTTGCCATTTTTCGTTGATGGGTTGCTTGGCCATTCCGTCGAGGCAGGCTTGGAAATTGTCGCATTCCAGGTAGCCGATGAGCAGGCCGTCGTCACGCAGAAAGAGAGAGTAGTTTTTCCAGCCGGTGTCGCGCAGGGCTTGTTGCATTTCGGGCCACACGTGCTCGTGGCGACGTTTGTATTCGTCTAGGCGGTCGGGGCGAACTTTCAGGAGGAAGCAGACTCTTGGCATAGGAGGCTCGTGTCGAAGTACGCACTAAGAGGTTGGCCACAGAGGCACAGAGGCACAGAGGACACAGAGATAAGAGGAGATAAATCAAATCATTTTGTTTTCTCTTTGTGTTTTTCTCTGTGATCTCTGTTCCTCTGTGGCAAATCATCTTTTTTGTTATGGGGCGACGTTTACTTCGATGGGCGAGGCGGCGCCCTGGGCGGATTGATCGACGTAGGTTTTCCAAGTGGCGTCGTCCTTGAAGGGGCCGAACTTATCCCAGCAGAAGCCGGCCCAGTAGGAGACGGAATTGGTGTCGGGGGAGACTTTGGTGAGGATCAGGTCGTTCTGTTTGTCTTCAGTTTGTTTTTCGATGAGCTTGGGGTCGATGACGACGGCGACGCCCTGCATGCCGCCGTTCTTTTCCATTTTTTCCCATTTGGAAAGCCAGCCATGCTCGGCGTTGAAATCTTTTTTATCGCCGGGCATTTTTCGCAGGCCGATGGCGGCGGTGAGGGGTTGGCCGGGGGCTTTGGGTTGATATTTGATTTCGTAATGATCGAGGTTTTGGCCGGCGTCGAGGGAGATTCGGCGGATTTCGGTGACGGGCGTGCCGTTGACGTCAAACGCATCGTACATCAGCTCGAACATCACGCGGATTGGGCCGGCGGCGAGGGTGTGAGAATCGACGAAATTGCTGGCGACCCAGAGTTTGTCGGCGGCCCAGAGACCGTCGCCGCCGTCGCCGCGGGTCGCGCCGGCGGAGTAGTCGTCGTAGCCTTCGCCGTTGTCGTGATGGTAGTTGTCGACCATGTACCACTGATCGACGACCATCTTCGGCGTGCGTTTGCTCCAGATGTCGATTGAGCTGCTGGTGAGGGGTTCGCCTTTCCAGGTTATCAGCGCTTTGCCGTAGGTGCGGTGGGCGATGCGGTCGTTTTCCCAGACGTAGTCGTCGAAACGCTCGCGATTGAATCGGCCATAGGCTTTGAAATCTTCGGGCTTGTATTCGATCTTTTCGCCGGCGGAGACGGTGAAGGTTTTGGATTCGTTGGGGGCGAAGTCGGATTGGAAGATGACGATGTCGGGTTTGTGGAGTTCGTCAAAGTCGGTATCGACGGCCTGGGTGAGAAGCTCTTTGCCGGATTGGTCTTTCACGTGAACCATGTGCAGGTCTTTGACGTTGAGGGCGGCGATGTCGATGCCTTTGAGCTCGATGGTTTGGGAAGGGCGGGCGAAGGGGAGTTTGTTGGCAGCTTTGATGGTGATGTCGGCGTGGGCGGTAGTCGCGATCAAAATAGATGCGGCCATGAAGAAAGATTTACCACGGAGGCGCAGAGGGCTCAGAGAAAACATAGATTGAATTTTTTGTGTTCTCTGTGTGCTTTGTGTCTCTGTGGCTAGTTTGTTTGACGCGATCGCTTTCATGTTAGTTCTCCGCAATCGAGATATTTTGAAGGCACGGGCAAGACGCCCATGCAATGTTTATCAGCGTAATTCGAGCATACCGAATTTGTCCATGTCATCGAAGGTCTGATTTTCGCCGCCCATGGACCAGATGAATTTGTAGGCACTGGTGCCGCAGCCGCAGTGGATGGACCAGGGGGGCGAGAGGGCGCATTGTTCATTGGCGATCCAGAGATGCCGGGAGTTTTGCGGGGGCCCGAGGAAATGGGAGACGACGTTTTCGCCGAGGTTGAAATAGAAATAGATTTCGCTGCGGCGAAGGTGCGTGTGGGGCGGCATGGTGTTCCAGACGCTGCCTTCGTATAGCTCGGTGAAACCCATGACAAGCTGGCAACTTTTGATGCCTTTGGCGTGGATCATCTGATAGATCGTGCGCTTGTTGGCGGTGGCGGGGCTGCCCAGGTGCACCGCGTTGCATTCGCTTTTACGGACCAGGGTTGTGGGATAAGCGTGATGGGCGGGGCAACTGTTGATGTAGAACTTGGCGAGTTCTTTCTTGCCTTTGCTGGCGAAGGTGACGTCGCGGCTGCCCATGGCGATGTAGAGGCAGGCGAGGTTTTCGAGATCGTATTTTTTGCCATCGACGGTGATCACGCCGGGGCCGCCGACGTTGATGATGCCCATCTCGCGGCGTTCGAGGAAGAAGTCGGCACCGGTCTGCTTGAAGTTTTCGAGCTTGACGGGGGACGCTGGGGAGACGCCGGCGACGGCGAGGCGATCGAGGTCGGTAAACGTCCAATTGAGCTTGTTGGCGTCGAAGATTTTGTCGATCAGGAATGTCGCCCGCAGGTCTTCGGTGGTCATTGACTGGACGTCCATCGGCCTGGGGGAAGAAAGCACCGGCGGTTGTATTACTGGCTTTGGCAAGGGAAACTCCGCTTGAATTAAAGTGGCGACATCATAGAAAAGTCGGCGGAGAAATACACATGCTGAGAAGAGTTTGTCGAAGGGTGGTGATCGGGATAGGGATTGCCTGTGGTTCGGTGGGGTGCCAGGCGCAGGATGCGGCTCGGATTCCGGCGTCTCATCCGGCGTCGGCGGCGCTCAAGAAGCTGTTTTCGACGCCAGCCGCCACCGATTTTCGAGCCACTTCAGTTCATCGCGACGATTATCTAACTCTTGTGGCGGCGGATATCGACTTCTTCAAGCAGTATCAGAATGAGGCCGGCGCGATCATCGATCCGGTTCGTCATGAGGAGATACAGTATTCGACGCCGGCCTTTGCGCTGGCGGCGGCGACGCTGGCAGCGGAGAGAAATCGCGAAGATTTGCTGGACCCCGCGGTGCGGGCGATGACGTTTGCGACGCACGCCCTGGCTAATCACACCAGCGCGAACGGGCACGCGGATTTTTATATCCCGCTGCTGATGCACACCCGGCGGATTCTCAAGGATCATGTCGCCAAAGAGACGTTGGCCAAATGGGATGCGGATTTTGGGCAGATCGTGCCGGAAACACATTATCACGACGCCGCCGCCCAGATGAACTGGAATATCGTGAACGTTGACGGCGAATCGCAGCGGCGAACGGAGGGATTGGTGGTGGCGGATCAATTGCCCGCCCAGGAGAAGTACATTGAGCGATCGTTGGCGAAACAACAATCACATTTTACCCGGTTTGGGATGTATGACGATCCGAATGGGCCGCTGGCATATGACGCGTTTCCGCGATTGTGGCTGGAAGACCTGATGGCGGGCGGACAGTTTCAGGGGGCGCATGCGCAGGACATTCGCGATTTTCTTTTGGCGGGCGGGTTGTCTTCTTTGTTGATGCTTTCGCCGACGGGGGAATGGGCGGAGGGTGGGCGATCGGCGCAACATCAGTGGAATGAAGCGCAGATGGTGGTGATTTTTGAGATTAATGCGCAAAAGTGGCATGCAATGGGATGCGAGCAAATCGCGGGAGCGATGAAACGGAGTGCGCATCTGGCGTTCGGATCGATGCTTCGATGGCAGCGGCCCAGCGGGGAACTTTGGATTATCAAAAATCATGCCGAGCCTCAGACTCGGCTGGGATTCGAGGACTATTCGTCGCATTCGCAATACAACCTCCTGCCGATGGCGATGCTTTGCATGGCGTTTGGGTATGCAAACGAATCGATTCACGAGCAGCCAGCGCCGTGCGAAGTTGGCGGATTTGTTTTTGATGTTCGCGAGACGTTCCACAAGGTTTTTGCAAATGCGGGCGGGATGTATGTCGAGATCGATACTGCGGCCGATGCGCACTACAACGCGACGGGATTGCAGCGGGTGCATCGCAAGGATGTGCCGCTGTCGCCACTGTCGGATAGCACGGCGGCCGAACGAGCTTATGGGCCGAATGGGGATGCGAACCGAGCGGCGATGTCGCCGGGGATTCAGTGGATGAGCGAAGGCAAGGACACAAATGGGCGGTGGATGTCGTTGGGGGATTTTGTCAATGCAACGCAGCCCAAGCCAGAGCGCGGCGAGGGTGTAGTCGCTTCGACGGATCTGGCGATTCAGACCCAGGCGCCGCGCCGAGTTTCATTTAATTTAACTTACCATTTGCTCGGGGCGGGGGACGTGGCAGAGTCTTATTCGATCTCGCCGGATCAGGTGGAGGGCAAGAGCGAATTGCGCGGGAATAGGACAGGCAAGACGCGGGTTTTATTTCCTGTTCTTGTGAATGATGGATCGCAGGATCTTCCAGTGAAAGTGTCGGCGGGACGAATTACGGAGAAGCGGGATGATTCGGTGTTGAATTGGCAAATCATCTCGCCGCTTGATATCTCGCTCTCTGTTCAGGGGCCTCGTATTCCATGTCACAATGGGTATATGCAGGCGGCGATAGGGGATTTGCCGGATAAAACGGGCAGGTTTACCTGGCGGCTGACGCTGGAGCGTGCGAAGTAAATCAACAGTAACTATCATTCTGCCCAATGACTGACACCCTTGCTGCCCTTGATGATTCCGTCTCGCAAAACTATTGGTTTGGCGTTGCCGCGCTGTTTGTGCTGGTGCTGATCGCTTATTGGCCATCAATGGGCGGGCAATTTTTGTGGGATGACGATTATTACGTGACGCATAATTCGGCGCTGAATCATCCCGATGGGATCGAGCAGATTTGGGCGGGGATTCGCAGTCCGCAAATCTACCCGGTGCCGCAGTATTATCCGATGACCATCACCAGCTTCTGGGCACAGACGCGAGCGCATAATTTTGACCAGCCGCTGGCGCCGGGGCCGTTTCATTTGATCAATGTGCTGCTGCATGTGGCGAGCGCGTGGATGCTCTGGACGATTTTGCGACGGCTGAAGATTCCGGGCGCTTTTGTGGCGGCGGCGATCTGGGCGCTGCATCCGGTGCAGGTGGAATCGGTCGCATGGATCACTGAGCGGAAAAATGTGCTGTCGGGATTTTTCGCATTCGCGTCGTTGCTGATCTACTTGCGCTTCTGCGGGCTTGATGTGCCCGCGGAGGGCGAACAGCGCACGCCGATGTCGCTGCCGACGGAGCAGTGGAAGCTTTATGCCTTGGCGCTGGTGCTGTTTATCTGCTCGATTCTGAGCAAATCGGTGACGGGTTCGTTGCCTGCGGTCATCTTGCTGTTGATTTGGTGGAAGCGCGGGACGATCAAGGCGGCGGATGTGCTGGAGCTGATTCCATTTTTTGTGCTGGCGATCGGGATGGGGATTGTGACACATATTTTTGAAAAAAATGTGGTTGGCGCGCAGGGGCCGGAATGGGATTCGATTTCCGCAGGGCAGCGATTTTTGATCGCGGGCGGGGCGGTTTGGTTTTATCTGTGGAAGCTATTTTGGCCGGCGAATCTGGTGTTTGTGTATCCGCGATGGGATTTGCATTCGCCGATCCTGGTGGGGGCGCTAATTGCGGGGATAGCGGGATTGGTGGCGTTGTTTGCGGCGCGGGGACGGATTGGAAAAGGGCCGGCTGTGGTGGCGATGATCTTTGCGGGGTCGCTGTTTCCGGCGCTGGGGTTCATCAATGTGTTTCCGATGCGATACTCGTTTGTCGCGGATCACTTTCAATATCTGGCGTGCTGCGCGGTGATTGTGGGCGTGGTGTGGTGTCTGCATCGATTTTTTACGTCGGCCATGCGATTTGCCGTTGCATCGGGGTTGATCCTGGGAGCGTTGACCGCGATTACCTGGGGCCAGAATCATATTTATGCCAGCCCCGCGAATCTCTGGACGGATACGGTCAACAAAAATCCCAATGCGTGGATCGCGCACAACAACCTTGGCGTGGTTTATCTGAACGAAGACAAGCTCGATGATGCCGAGCGCCAATTTAATCGTGCTCTTGAACTGAAGCCCGATCATGTGGAAGCGTTGATGAATCTGGGGTTGATTGCGGACAAACGCGGTGATGTGAATAAGGCGATTGAATTCATGCGGAATGCGATCAGGGCGTCCGAAAATGACCCGATCCATCAGAAGGAATATGCCCAGGTTTATTTCCAAATCGGGCAACTGTTTCAGGAGCAGCACGATCCCGTCGCTGCGTTTGCCGCCTATCGAACCGGCATCGATGCGAACCATCGCGATCTGCCATTGCTCAATGCGATGGGAGCGTTGCTGATGGACCGGGGTGATCTGGAACACGCAAAGGCCTGGTTTCAGCGGGCGATCGATATCGATCCGCTATTTTTGCTCGCGCATACGAACATGGGCACGGTTTGGGATCGGCAGGGCGATCAGGAAAAGGCGATGCGAGAATGGACGTTGGTGCTGATGCACAATCCCAAGGACGTGGTGGCTCTCAATAGTCTGGGGGCGCTGTTTGCATCCAACGGGCAATACGATACGGCGATGTCGTTTTTCAAGAAGGCACTGCAATTTCAACCGGATTTCACGCCTGCGCAGCAGAATCTGGTGTTGGTTGTTCGCAAAAAACAGGCGGCGGCGAGCCAGCCGGCGACGACGAGGACAACGACGATGCAGGCGACCCCTACTCAGCCGACGACGGTGCCGTAAAGGGAGGTTGTTGATTTGTTTAGTGAGGTTGGTTGGGACGTGATTTCCGCGACCGATGGTCGCGGCTTTATAAGGGGGCGCTGTTTGAGATAGAGCGCGGTGTTGGGAATCAATAATTGGCCTGACAGCGCATTTTCCTTCAGCCCGGCTTACAATATTGCCGCTCATGACTTCGGTTCATCTCGATCATATTTTCAAGCGATTCGGCGCGACGGTGGCCCTGAATGACATCAACCTGAAAATCAACGCGGGCGAATTGTTTTTCCTGCTCGGGCCGAGTGGATGTGGGAAGAGCACGCTGCTGCGATTGATCGCGGGCTTGCACGAGCCCAGCGAGGGGCGAATTTATTTTAACGATCGCGATGTGACGAATCTGCCGACCGAGCAGCGCAATGCGGTGATGTGTTTTCAGAGTTATGCGCTTTGGCCGCACATGAGCGTGCGGGAGAACGTGCGGTTTGGGTTGGACGTGCGCGCTCTGGAGCGCACGCAGCGGGAAAAACGGGTGGACGAGGTTCTTGCGCTGGTGCAGATGGAAAAGTTTGCGGATCGAAAGCCCAACCAGCTTTCGGGTGGGCAGCAGCAGCGCGTTGCCCTGGCACGGGCGCTGGCGGTGAATCCGGATTGTTTGTTGCTGGATGAGCCGCTGTCGAATCTGGATGCGCAGCTTCGGCTGGAGATGCGAAGCGAGATTCGCCGCATCTGCAAGACCGGGGGATTCACCACGATCTACGTGACGCACGATCAGAAAGAGGCGCTGAGCGTGGCGGATCGAATCGCGGTGCTGAAAGACGGCAAGCTGGCGCAGATGGGCACGCCGGGCGAACTTTATCATCGTCCGAATAGCGCATTTGTCGCGTCGTTCATGGGGCAGACGAATCTTTTGAGCGGCAAGGTGATCGAGCGGCACGCGACCACGGTGCGCGTGGAGACGGCGGTTGGTAAATTCGTCGCCAGCAGCAATGTCGGCGTGCCGGATCGAGTGACCATCAGCATCCGCCCGGAGCAAATGCAGATCGTTCGCGGCGACATGATTCATCACGGACGCAATCGACTGACCGGCCAGCCGACAGAGATGACCTTTCTGGGCGAGGCGTCGGAGCATGTGCTGAAGGTGAAGGATCAGACATTGAAAGTGATTAGCGCGCCACCGCTATTTGATGTGCCGGCGGAATTGACCGTGGAGTTTGATCCGGAGGACGTGGTAGTGTTGGCGGAGTAAGGCAAGTTGACGATTTCGCTTGCGAGCGAAACGAGAGAATCTGTTGTTGGAGGTTTGTTATGAGCGTAACTATGACTGAAGCGGCCCCGATCGTCCCTAATTTTATTGGCGGGCAATGGAATCGGCCTAAGCTCGAAACATACGGCAACGTTTACAATCCTTCGACCGGCGAAGTGATCGGCCAGGTGCCGTTTTGCGGCGTGAAGGAAGTGGACGAAGCGGTTGAGGCGGCAAGCAAGGCGTTTGTGTCTTGGTCGAATATGCCGGTCATGAAACGCTCGGCGATTTTGTTTCGCTATCGCGAGTTGATGCATCAGTACGCCGACGAGTTGATTCGACTGGTGACCAAGGAGAACGGCAAAACAATCGAAGAATCGAAAGGGGATGTTCGCCGTGGGATTGAAGTGATCGAATTTTGTTGCGGCATCGCGCATCTAAGCAAGGGGGAAAGCGTTCAGCAATTGGCGGATGAACTGGATGCGGTGACGATGCGCGAAGCGATCGGCGTTTGCGCTGGCATCACGCCGTTCAATTTCCCCGCGATGGTGCCGCTGTGGATGTATCCGATGGCGATCGCGTGTGGAAATACGTTTATCCTTAAGCCCAGCGAAAAAGTGCCGCTGACCGCGGTGCGCATGGCGGAGCTTTTTCAGGAAGCGGGATTGCCGGATGGCGTGTTGAATATCGTTCATGGCGGGCGAGAAGTGGTGGATGCGCTGTGCACGCATCCGAAGATCGCGGCGGTGAGTTTTGTCGGATCGACTCGCGTGGCCAAGCACGTTTATGAAACTTCATCTAAACATGGCAAGCGGTGCCAGTCTGCGGGTGGGGCGAAGAATGTGTTGCTCGTGATGCCCGACGCCGAGCCGGAATCGACGATGCGTGCGGTGATGGGAAGCGCCTTTGGCAACGCGGGGCAGCGTTGCATGGCGGGTAGTGTCATCATGGGCATCGGCAAAGAGCAGGACGATCTTCGCGATCTGGTTCTGGATTCGATGCGGAAGCTGAAGATGGACGACACGCTGGCGAACCCCAAGGCGGACATGGGGCCGGTGATTGACGGAGTGTCGCGAGATCGCATCCGCAAGATCATCGCGGCGGCGCCGAGCGAGGGGGCAAAGGTGGTGGAAGATGGGACGAAGGCGACGCGCGATCGCGGATTTTTTGTCGGGCCGACGCTCATCGATCATGTGCAGCCGCCGATGAGCCTGTTTCGTGAAGAGATTTTCGGCCCGGTGCTTTCGATGCTCCGTCCGCAGACGCTGGATGAGGCGATCAAGATCATGAACAGCGTTGAATACGGCAACGGCGCGAGCATCTTTACAACCAGCGGCGCGCCGGCCAGGAAATTCGTCCGCGACATTCAATGCGGCATGCTGGGCGTGAACATCGGCGTGCCGGCGGCCATGGCATTGTTCAGTTTTAGCGGCTGGAATCAGTCCTTCTTCGGTGACCTGCACGTGCAGGGAATCGAAGGGATGATGTTTTATACACGGCAGAAGACCGTGATGAGCCGGTGGGATAGTGCGTATGTGAGGCAGCACGGGTGGTAGAGGCGTGTAAATCCGAATGACCAAACCAGAATGACCAATGAATGACCAAATCCGAATGACGAAAATGAAATTTGTTGAGTCATTGGGGCTTGGGCATTCATTGGTCACTCGGATTTGGGAATTCGGGTTTCAGATCGGGGACGGACTATGAGGCCAATGACTCTCAAGCTCTGGGGCGTGCGCGGGTCGATTCCCAGTCCTGGGCCGAGCACGGTGCGATATGGCGGCAACACTTCCTGCGCGTCGGTGCATTTTGGCGATGATCTGACGATCGTTCTCGACACCGGCTCGGGCGCGCGGATGCTTGGCAAATCGCTGCTGGGGAAAAAATCGCCAATCTACATGCTACTGACGCACGATCATTGGGATCACATTCAGGGCTTCCCGTTTTTTGCGCCAATTTATGAGGCGGAGCGGGAGATCTACACGTTTCCGGCCAAGAGCGGGCACGCGATGATGTGTACGCTGGTGATGCAGATGGACGGGGCGCGGTTTCCGATCACGGAAGATGAACTGCGCAGCGTGCAGCATTGCGTGACGAACATTCACGCCGAGGCGTGGTTCGCCAGCAAGGGTTTGGAGATGCGCCGCATTGCTACGAATCACCCTGGCGGGGCGTATGGCATTCGCATCGACGATGAAGGGCGGTCGATCGTCTATATCCCTGACAACGAGATGAATCCGCCGCGAGAGCAGGATCGGGTGACGTCGTTTGATGCGTTTGTGAAGTTTTGCAAGGGAGCGGATGTTCTGATTCACGATTCGCAATACACGCCTGCCGATTTTCCGCTGAAGAAGGGATGGGGGCATAGCCTTTGGGTGGAAGGGTGCGAACTGGCGGCAGCGGCCAATGTGAAGCAGCATCTGATTTTTCATCACGATCCCGAGCGGACCGACGATCAACTGGATGCCATCGAAGCTGAGGCGAAGGCGTGGATGCAGAAGAAGAATTCGTCGGTGAAAGTCGCGGTGGCGCGCGAGGGGATGACGTTTGATTTGGGGTGAGCGGATGTGCGATTGGGGGATATGTATTGACGTGTTGCGTTTTTCATCGCTTGTGATTTCGTGTGTTTTTTTGCTGAAAACGGACGCGAAATCGCAAGCGATGGATAAGCGTGGCTTGATGCTTATAAATCGGCTCGGTCATTGTCTTTGTTAGCATTCCATCAAGAAATTCGCCCATTTGGCTGCGTCAGCTATGATCCCGCCGCCGATGCGACGATATGTTTTTCTCATCCTCTTTCTGTTTGTGTTGGTCACGCCTTTCGCGTTGCGGAGGCTTTATGGCACGGCGAAGGAAGCGAATTCGAGCGGACGGGAATTGGTGATACTTTCATCGCACGTTGAAGGCATCCGCCGCGAGTTTGCTGAGGCGTTTTGCCGATGGCACGAGCAGAACTTTGGCCAGCCAGTTAATGTCGTTTATCTGAACTACGGCGGCTCGGCGGATATTCTCAAATACTTTCGCAATTCCGAGCAGACGATTTTCAAATCGTTCGGCACTTACAAAATCGATCTAGTTTGGGGCGGCGGCGATTATCTTTTTGAGAACCAGCTCAAATATTTTGTCGACGAGAATAAAGTGCGCCGCCCGGGGTGTCTGGAATCGATCAAGCTGCCGGATGAGACGATGCGATTTGCGTTCCCGAAGCCGATGCTCAACGGCATCCAGCTTTATGACACGCACGACAACACGTGGTTCGGCACGGCGTTGTCGTCGTTCGGGATTTGCTACAACAAGGATGTTTGCCGCACGCTCGGCGTGGATGAACCGAAGACGTGGGGCGACCTGAGCGATGCGAGGTGGTCGCGCTGGGTGGTGATGGCCGACCCGAGCAGCAGCACGTCGGCGGGGACCGCATTCATGATCGTTGTGGAGCGTGCGATGCTCGACGCCAAAGCGCAGGGCCGCAGCGAAGATCAAGGGTGGGCCGAGGGAATGGGGCGCGTGCGGTTGATTGCTTCAAACGCGAAGATGTTTACCGATTCCGCCGCGGTGGTTCCCAGTTTGATCGGCGCGGGCGACGCCGGGGCGGGGATGGTCATCGACTTTTATGGACGAAGCCAGGTTGAAGCGGTGGGATCGAATCGCATGGGTTATCTCGAACCCGCCGGCGCCACCGCGATCAATCCTGATCCGATCGCCATGGTGCGCGGCGCCGAGCATCGCGAATTGGCGATGCGTTTCATTGAGTTCGTCCTCAGTGAGCAGGGGCAGAAATTATGGAACACCCGCGCCGGCGCGCCGGGCGGGCCGAGCAAAACATCGCTTCGCCGGCTCCCGATCGCGCCGTCGGTTTACAACGATCGGAGCAATTTCACCGATCCCGTTGATCCCTTCACGGGCAATCTGGCCTTCGACACCAGCAACGCGCGGCGAAAAACGTTCCCGATCCTCGGCGAGCTGATCCGCATGAGTTGCATCGATCTGCTGGACGATTTGCGTGAAACGCGGGCAGAGATTGATCGCGCCGGCCGAAAAGATTTGGAGGCGAAGCTCGGAATGTTTCCGTTCGATCAGGCTGAAGCATTGCGGCGGTTATCCGCGTGGTCGAGAGCGACGCCGCTCGAACGAATCGCCTTGGAACAAAAATGGAAGGCGGAGTTTCGAGAGGAATATCGGCGATTGCGTGAAGAGGCGGAGAAAGGAGAAATGGCCAAGGACCCATGAACAACGAAATCCCAATGACCGAATCCCAACATTTGGGGTTTTTGAGATTTGGTCATTTGCTGGTCATTGGCCCCTGGTCATTCAAATTTTGCACCATGTTAAGACTTCGCCAGATCGTCTTCTTCGTCCTTTCCCTCGCTGTCTTCGCCGCGTTTCTTGGCTGGCCGATCGTGCAGGTGGTGCGCGTCGGCTTTCAGGGGATCTCAACCGACGGCAAATCCGGGTCGTTCACGCTCGCTTATATCGCGGCGGTTTTTCAGGATCAGAATCTACGTCAGGGCCTTTTCAACAGTTTCACTATCGCGGTATTGGTGACGCTCGTTTGCACGCTGATTTCAGTGCCGCTGGCGTTGATCGCCGTGCGGTATGAATTTCGTGGCAAGGGGTTGGTCAATTCGCTTCTGCTTGTTCCGCTGATTTTGCCGCCATTTGTCGGCGCGATCGGGATGCGGCAAATCCTTGGACGCTTTGGCGTGCTTACGAGCGTGATGCAAAGCGCGGGGCTGGTCGCGCATGGACATCCGGTGGACTGGATGGGCATCAATCGGCTGCTTGGCATCGTGCTGGTCGAATCGCTGAGTCTGTATCCGATCCTCTTTCTCAATCTTTCCGCAGCGCTGGCCAACCTCGATCCTGCGATGGAGCAGGCGGCGGCTAATCTTGGCGCCAATCGCTGGACGATTTTCAGGCGGATCACTTTGCCGCTCATGCGCCCCGGATTATTCGCCGGCGGAACGATCGTGCTGATCTGGAGCTTCACCGAGCTCGGCACGCCGCTCATGTTTGATTATTACGATGTGACGCCGGTGCAGATTTTCCATCGCCTCAATCAGGTTGCCGGCAACCCGATGCCTTACGCGCTGGTCGTCGTCATGTTGCTCGGCAGCACGCTGTTGTATGTCATTGGCAAATTGGTTCTTGGCCAGCGGCACGATGCCAGTGTCACCAAAGCTTCCATACAATCGACCGCAAAGACGCTGAGGGGTATCAAAGCTTTCACCGCACTCTTGCCGTTTCTTCTTGTCATCGGCCTGGCGTTGCTGCCGCATATTGGCGTGATTTTGACCAGCGTTAGCGGCATCGGGCAGTGGTACGATTCCGCCCTGCCGCGCGTTTTCACGCTTGCCCATTACAAAACCAGTCTCAGCCACGAGCTGACGATTCCCTCGGTCGGCAACAGCGTTAAGTTCGCCAGCTTTTCGGTGGCGATCGATCTGGTGCTAGGCCTGATGATCGCGCAGCTCATCGTGCGCTCGAATCTCCCGCGCGTGCTGCGGCAATTGATCGATGCGATGTCGATGATTCCGCTGGCCGTGCCGGGCCTGGTGCTGGCGTTCGGATATATCGCGATAAGCCTGCAACTTCAGACGATCTTCAAGGATTATAAGCGGGTGCGCGATCTGGTGGATGTGACTGAAAATCCGACGCTTCTGCTGGTGATCGCCTACGCAATCCGGCGGTTGCCTTATGTCGTCCGCAGCGCCGTTGCGGGTTTGGAGCAAACACCAATCGATCTCGAACTCGCGGCGCGGAACCTGGGCGCATCCAGCTTCCTGACGATGCGCCGAATCACCTTGCCGCTGATCGGCGCCAGCCTGATCGCCGGCGGCCTGCTCGCGTTCGCGTTCGCGATGCTCGAGGTAAGCGATTCGCTGATCCTCGCCCAACGCCAGCAATATTTCCCGATCACCAAGGCGATCTACGAGCTCTTCCAGCGGTTGGGCGACGGGCCTTATATCGCGAGCGCGTTAGGCGTCTGGGCGATGGTGCTGCTGATGCTGACGGTGCTGTCGGCCAGCTCGCTGTTGGGGAAGCGGATGGGGGCGATATTTCGGGTATAAGTGAGTAAGCGACATAAAGCGGTGTCGTTGGAATGATGCCCACATAATGCATAGGCAGCCATGGTCGAGAGATGAACAAGATTCTCCACCAGATGATCGAAGTTGAACAATCAGGCCGCGAAGCGGTTGATGCTCTCGCGGCGCAACGCGCAGCCGAAAACCCTCTAACTCGAGATTGTGCTGTCTGTCAGTCCTGTGGAAGGAGTGCGTCATCAGCCGATCTCTGGAGCGCGACTTGGAGTTATTATTATTTTCCCAATCGTGCGGTCGGAGCGTTGATTACGCTTGCTGCTGCCACGGGCATCGCGTTTGTCCATCATTACATGCGACAGGCACGACATCAGACATACCATGTCATTTGTAATCGTTGTTCATCATCGGTTCGGCGGAATCGAATCATCGGCGGTTTGCTTCGCTTTGTCGGCCTATTCATCGCGATATGCGGATTGGGGATGAGCTTGGCAGGTATTTGTTGGTGGGCCATTGCGAACGCCCATGACCGTCAAATGATTCAAACGTGGATCGCAGTTCCTGTTGGCGGATTGGTGCTTGGCTCGGTTCTGGCTCACTTGGCGACAGGCGTGGGTACGCCATCGATGCTTCGGCCCATCCAGCAACGTCCGTTTATTTTAACTTCATTCAAGCACGTGGGCGGTGCATAAACCCTCTCACTTCGAACTTTAAACTGGGTTCACTTTGGAGAAGCGGATGAGCGCCGATATTCAGGGTGCAAATTCATTTTGGCGAGGCGAACGTCCTGATTATCCGATCCGCAGCAACTAACAAAATAAAGAGGATGTAACAGGCTTGAATCCGACGGGGCATGAACGCGCATTTCACCACCCTGATTGCTGTGTCGTTGGGATGAATGTGGAAGTGTCTCTCAACACTTTCGCCGGTATTCCCGCGCGGATCGGGCGCGCTGCGCATCGAATCGCACTCGTGCCGCAGAGGAACGGATTGCGCCCCGCGTGGTGGGTGTTCCGTGTACAGCGCGTGAGACATCGTTCCAAGTGCTTGTCACGCCGTGCAGAGCGCTCCTGACCCCCGGCGCAGCGAATGGGAGCGCGCCCGCAGCGCACTGCGCGCCTGCGATTCAAAGCGGACGCGTTCCGCTTCACTCCGCATGCGCGCCGCTTCGGTCCGCACACAATAAAGGAGCCAACGTGCGCAGCGTGCGGAGGAGCGCGGCGAATGCACAGCGACGAGTGCTTTGAGGGTTCTGGATTGGCAATCCACCCACAAAATGCGCAACACCAAACTTATTTTTCTGTGTCTTTGGGTCGAAACGCCAGCCGGGCCTGATCGACGTCGGGATAAATATCGACGAGCTTGGCGATTCGGGCGAGGGTGAGGGCTTTGATGACGAAGCTGTGGGGTGGAGCGGCGATTTTGACGTCGCCGCCGTGCTTGGCGAGCTTTTTGTGCAGGCGGACGAGCACGCCGATGCCGTAGCTGGAGATGTAATCGAGGTGCGAGCAATCAACGATGATCTTGCTCACGCCGGCGTCGACGAGTGACTCAAGCTGCTCGACGAACGGCTTGGCGGTTTCGCCATTCAATCCGCCGTCGGCGCTGAGGATCATGACGGCCTTGTCGATCTCGTGAAAAAAGAATTCCATGACGAATCTCCGGATGGGCGGCAGGATGATACCCGCGTGAGACGGGTTTGGGAGAGGCGGGCGATGGGGATTTGGAGTTTATTTGTGAATCGGGTGGTTGAAAATCAAGCAGTGGGCTAGTCGCCTCACGCTGCGATCGGCTTGATGCGTTTGATGCTGCCGCGTTTGACCTGGGCGAGTTCCCAGTTCTTCTGGAGGTTCAGCCAGAACTGCGGGCTCGCGCCAAGGGCGAGGGAGAGCTTGACGGCCATTTCGGCGCTGATGCCGCGTTTGCCTCGGCAGATTTCGTTGATGGTTTTGCTGAGAACGCCGATGTGCTGCGCCAGCGC
Source organism: Tepidisphaeraceae bacterium (assembly GCA_036265245.1). Lineage (GTDB taxonomy): Bacteria > Planctomycetota > Phycisphaerae > Tepidisphaerales > Tepidisphaeraceae > DATAPK01. Next base: position 29,296 of record DATAPK010000624.1, read on the forward strand.
GGATTGTGTGATATCGCGTTCTTCCAGTTCGTCAGCCAGCACTTTCCCGGGATGGATGGCAATTGTGTGTGTCATTGGAAACTCCATGGTCAATGATAATCAACGATCTCGACATCTTCCGCGCCCGAATTTAGCCATCTAAAGCAGATGCGATACCGATCATTCAGGCGAATGCTATGCTGATCGGCGCGATTACCCTTCAACTTTTCCAAGCGATTACCGGGCAAAGTTGACAAATCATTCAACGAATCCGTTGCGTGTAGGCGAGCCAGCTTGACCTGTGCTTTGCCGTGCAGCAATGCAGGTAATAATTTTATCGCGGCTTTTGTCGGGCGACCGTAGTTGATGTCCTCCGTCGCCTGATTCCGAAAGCTGCGGATCGCCATTTTGATAGATTATACCGAATACCGGGATGGCGGTATAGAGAAAAATTACCCGATCGCCACGTCCGTCTCATCCGCGTGGCGCAGAACCCACCAGAGAATCGCAATCGGCAGAATGCGTCCCAGCAGCATCGTCAGGGTCAGGACGCTCATGCCGGCCCCGACGATGCCGATGCGGTCGTGGGCCATGCCGACGTTGGCGGCGGCGCTGGTGGCGATGAAGAGGAGGCGGTCGGCGTCCAGGCCGGGCTCGGTGGAGAGCAGCAGCAGCAGGGAGATGAAAATCAGGGTGAGGAAGGCGAGCAGCCAGATGACGGCGATGCCGAAGATTCGGCCGGGATAGCGGCCCGCGAAGATGTCGCGCAGGCCGGTGAGAAGTTGGCCGACGGTGGTGACTTTCAGGCCGCCGCCCGTGCCGCCGGGGGCGGCGCCGATCAGCATCAGCAAGATCAGAATCCACTGCACATATCGCGGAAAATCAGCGGCGTATTCGATCGGCAACCCGGCGGAGCGCGCATTGATCGCGGCGGCGGAACTGGAGGCGAGCGCGATTCGCGCATAATTTACATTAGTCGGCCAGCGCAGGATGAAGCAAAGCACCAGTCCGGCAAGATAAACGATCGCGGAAAGCTTCAGCACGGTGAACGTGTGATTTGAGAGAGCACGTTTTCGACGAACCGCATCGAACAAATCCATCAGGATTGGCAATCCAAAACCGCCGAGCACTGCCAGCGGCAGATAAATCAGATTCGTTCGCCCGCCCGTGAGCGTTGGTTCGGCACCCATCCACAGGCCGCTGTTTCCGAAGGCGCTGGCGGATCGAAGCAGCGTTCCGACGAGCGCGTGATGTGGATCGCGAGGATAAAGCGTCGCCAGCCCGATCAGCAAAACGATCGCTTGCGAAATCACCGAAGCGAGAACGATCTGCCAGTCGCGGTAGGGGAGTCTGGCGATGCGCGAGACGGCGATCCCGCCGACGATCATGGCGAATTGCGTTCCGCCGACCGTCAGCAGGAAAATCATCCACTGGCCGGGCGGATTATATTGATCGATGCCCCACGAAGTTTGCTGGAATCCGGTGAGCGTGGCGGCGTTGACCACCGCGAACATCGCGCGGTCTTTGCTCATCATGTTTCCGGGCGGCAGTGTGCCTTCGGTGCGAAAGGTGATGAAGCCGATGAGAACGAGTGAGATAAACAGCCACGCCACGACGCCTGCGACGGCACTGGTCGGTGCGGGTTTTGGAAGCGGCACAACCTTGGCCATCATGACGCGCGCCTGGGGCATGCTCGGGGCGGAGTCTGTGGAGTTCCGTCCCGGTTGCTTCTGTTTGTTTTTGTTTCGCTTGGAAGCCAAGACGGGTGTCACTTTTTATAGACTTTTTCCGGATCGAACATGCGCGTCGCATTGATCTTCCAGTCCTTCTTATCGGTTTCGTAATCGCGGAAGAAGCAGCTTTGATATCCCTCGTGGCATGCCGCCCCGATCTGCTCCACGCCTATCAGCAGCACATCGGCGTCGCAGTCGGTGGAGATCGATTTGACATGCTGCACGTGCCCGCTGCTTTCACCTTTCAGCCAGAGCTTGTTTCGGCTGCGACTGAAGAAATGGGTCTTCTTTGTTTCGAGAGTTTTTTCCAGCGACTGGCGATTCATCCAGGCCATCATCAAAACCTGCTGGGTTTTGTGATCCTGAATGATCGCCGGAATGAGTCCGGCGGAATCAAATTTAAGCGTATCAAGCAGCGCGTTCATGCGATTACTTCTCCGTGTTTATCTGTGATTTGTCAAACCTCGATTGTCTTGACTTGCGCGCCTGTTCCCCTAGGCTCTGTCAGAAGCCGCTTTGAAGCGGGGTTACAGGCGTTTCAGTCAGAGTATAGGATTGCTCCCGGCGTGAAGCTGCCACGAAGGAATGATGCAAAATGGCAAAAAAAACGATTGCTGATGTCGATGTGAAGAACAAATGTGTGCTGATGCGGGCGGATTTTAACGTGCCGCTGGATGGGAGCCGGATTACAGACGATCGGCGAATCGTGCAGGCGATGCCAACCATCAAAAGCATCATTGATCGTGGCGGAAAGCTGATTTTGATGTCGCATCTGGGACGTCCCAAGGGTGGGCCTGAGGCGAAGTATTCACTCAAGCCCGTGGCCGATCGTTTGAAAGAGTTGACCGGAGTAGATGTAAAATTTGCAGACGATTGCATCGGCCCGCAGGTGGAGCAGGCGGCGAATGATCTGAAAGACGGCCAGATTCTGCTGCTGGAAAATCTCCGCTTCCATAAAGAAGAGGAAAAGAATGATCCGAACTTCGCCAAGCAACTCGCCAAGCTCGGCGATGTATATGTGAACGATGCATTCGGCACCGCCCATCGCGAGCACGCTTCGACATTTGGCGTGCCGCAGGCGATGCAGGGCAAGCCGCGGGTGATTGGTTTTCTGATTCAGAAGGAACTCAAATTTCTCGGCGACGCCGTCACCCATCCGCAGCGGCCCTTCGTGGCGATCCTCGGCGGCGCGAAAGTCTCCGACAAAATCCAGGTCATCCAGCAACTACTCAGCAAAGCCGACACGCTGCTGATCGGTGGGGCGATGGCGTACACGTTCTTCCTTGCTCAGGGCAAAGAAGTCGGCAAGAGCCTCGTCGAAAAAGACAAAGTCGAACTCGCGGCGAGCCTGCTTCAGCAGGCGGGAGGAAAAATCAAACTCCCCGTCGATACCGTGATCTCCGATAAGATGACCGACGACGCCGATACGACGGTTGTCGAAGGCAACATCCCCGCCGACATGGAAGGCTTCGACATCGGCCCGAAGACCTGCAAAATCTATCGCGACGAAATCGTCAAATCCAAAACGATCATCTGGAACGGCCCGATGGGCGTGTTCGAGAAAGAGCCGTTCGAGGACGGCACGCAAGCCATCGCCGAGGCCGTCACGGAGGCGACTGAAAAGAACGGCGCCACCAGCATCATCGGCGGCGGCGACAGCGCGGCGGCCATCGAAAAGCTGGGATTAAGCGACCAGGTCAGCCACGTCAGCACGGGCGGCGGGGCATCGCTGGAATTCCTGGAGAACGGGCATTTCAGCACGCTGGATATTCTGGATTAAGTTCATGCCGAACGAACGGTCAATTTTTCGTGTTGACCTTGAAAATCGTAGCCTTCAACAGGTCGGACGGAAGGCTCCACAAGAACTTGGTGCGCGCGAAAAGGATATTGAAGATCTGCTGGTAAAAAAGCCGGAAATGATTTTCTCAGATCCCGATGCTGTCCTGATCATCGGGCGAGAAGTATCTGGGGAATCGATAGCGGATGTACTCGCCGTTGATAGCCAAGGCGATCTTATTGTTGTTGAACTCAAAAGAGCCGATTCGGACCGTAGCACAGTTGCTCAATTACTAGACTACGCCTCACGTCTCACGGATTGGGCATACGATCAATTTAACGAGCGATGGAAAAGAATTCGTGAAGGAAGCACTCGGAAGATTTATTCGAGGACTTCAAAGTTTT
>DATAPK010000625.1:0-4411 GCA_036265245.1 Tepidisphaeraceae bacterium
TCGCATAACTCCCCGGCTCCAGCTTCATCGTCTGCGAGTCCCCGTTGATCTTCACCGTTGCATCGCTAGTCCAAGACGGAATCCGCAAATTGATCGCCAACTTCGCCGGCGTCCCCATCTTCATCGTCAGCGTCGTCTTCCCCTCCTCCGGAAACTTCGTCTCCTGCCGAATCGTCACTCCATTTTCTTTCCACTGTAGTTCCGACGGAATAAACAGATTCACCCACAGCGCATTCTCCTTATGGAAATAAATCGTATCCCCATACTTCGCGTGGTTCTCCACGCCCGTCCCCGTGCAGCACCAGAATGACTGCGTCGGCGTGCTATACACCTTGAAATGCCCCGGATGCAGCGACAAATAATACAGCGTCATCCCCGTCTCCGGATCGATCGATCCCAGAATGTGGTTGTAAAGCGCCTTCTCGTAGTAATCCATGTATTGCGCCTGCGGCTCCCACTCGAACAAGTGCCTCGTCAGCTTCAGCATATTGTACGTGTTGCACGTCTCCGCCGTGTTCATCACCAGATCACTCGCCTCCACATCCGGCGCCCGAAACATCTCCCCAAAGCTGTTGCTCCCCGTGACAAACGAATGATGCTCCGTCACAGCCTCCCAAAAGAATTCCGGCACATCGTGATATCGCATATCCCCGCTCAGCTCATACACCCGCGCCGACCCCGTCATCTTCGGAATCTGCGTATTCGCGTGCAGCCGGGCCAGCTTGTCTTCCTTCGCCGCCAGCGGATCAAACACCGCGTGATGATCGAACCGCTTCGCCAGCGCCAACTGATCCGCATCTCCCGTCACCGCCGACAGGTTCGCCAGCACCTCCATCATCCCGCCGAACTCCGTGCGCATCACCATCTGCATCTGATCATCACTGAGCGCATCGATGCGATGCTTGAAATACCGTGCCATCCCATTATCGATCTCCAACGCCTGCGCATTCCCGCAAAGCTGGTTCACATCCATCAGCCCCGCCATGATCTTGTGAATCGTGTAATAAGGCGCCCACACCTTCTGCCCCGATTCAAGCCGATCAAAAAACGATTCCGGATACGCCGACAAATATCCCCCCTGACCCAACGCCTGCTGACACTTCGCCAGCTCCTCGACAATCTCATCCGCCCGCTGCTTAAACCGCTCATCCCCCGTGCTCGCGTACATCAGCGCACACGCACTCAAATAATGCCCCACAAAATGCCCGCGCAACTCACAATTAGGCGCCTCCCACCCCCCCAGCGGCTGCGCACTGCTCGGCAGCCCCGCGTTCACCCGAAAATCATGCAACAACCGATCCGCATCCAGCGACAACATATACTTCCCATCCACCTCCTGCGCCGCCTTGAACGGCGAATCCAGCAGCCGCACATCGGTCAACGGAAACGGCAACGCCTTAAAAGCAATCGTTTCCCCTTTCACCGGAATTGCAAAAAATACCGCGATTCCAATAAGCAATAAAACTCGTTTTGTCATTAGTATGCTCCGTCCAAACTTGCTTACGATTTTGTTACCGAACAATTCAAATTTGTCTGGATGTATCTCACACCATTGTTCTACCCCTGACATATGGCGAAAAGAATAGTAACCGATAGTTTTTGCGATGTGATGTTATTCGACCGTCAGGCACAGGTTATACGGCGCACACAATTTCAGAAATGGCCATTTTGTAAGTCGTGGTGAAAAATCATCTTGCGATTCAGCGCAAACAAAAACCCGGTAGGCGTGGGTGAGACCTACCGGGTAAGGAGGGAAAAAAGCTTTGGTTATCTAACAGTCATACGCTCATTCGGGCCGGTAGGTTTACAGCAAGTAAGCCCTAACACCAAACTTTTGTGAAGTTCTCGTCGTCCCGTAATCCGCCGTCCTGATCTTCTATATCGTCGCCAGAACCCGTTTTACGCCAGTCGTGATCTCTTTCCACGGCGTATCCGCATCTTTATTGACCGTCACGAAATCGCCTAACAACAATAAACTCGTCACGCCGGGGATCGCAAAAAGCTTCTTCGCCAGGGGATGCCCATCCGCTTGGGCGGCGTTGAAAAAGCTCGTCGGCTGCGGCGCTACCTCTCGATCCAGCATAAACTTGGCGGCATTAGGATTCGGCGTCTGCTGAACTTCGGTGACCTCAAATCCCATTTCCGTCATGCTCCCAGACCCAAATTATACCACCCCATTTTCATTTTTCATGCACTCTGCCCATAAAAGTTGCTGAAAATCCACCGCGCCCGCTAAGATGCACCCAACGATATCGCGCCGAAAATGCCGTTTTCCGCTTGCGGTTTAGCAACCCGCAAACAATAGAAAGCAAGTCCTTCACACACAGGCATCTACAATCCCGAGGAGAATCGTGAAGCCCCTATTCCTATCCGTCATCCTGTGCTCCATCGCAACCCTAGCAAACTCAACCATGGCCGACCAACCCAATCCCGCCCCCCCTGATACCGCCTGGCCTGCCATCACCTCGCAAAACAAGCCCTGGGTCCGCTGGTGGTGGATGGGCAGCGCCGTCGATAAACCCAATCTCACCCGTGAGCTAGAGCAAATCCAATCCCACGGATTCGGCGGCGTCGAAGTCACCCCCCTCTACGGCGCCAGTGGCTATGAAAATAAGTATTTACAATTCCTCTCCCCCCAATGGATGGATGCCCTCCAGTTCACCGGCACCGAAGCTAAACGCCTCGGCATCGGCCTCGACATGGCCACTGGCACCGGCTGGCCCTTCGGTGGCCCCTGGATCAACCCCGACACCGCCGACGCACAACTCGTCCGCGACGGCGACAAACTCTCCGAAAAACCCACCCGCATGAAGGTCAAACGCGCCGCACCCGGCGATGAAGGCTTCGTCGTCAACCCCTACTCCGTCTCCGCCATCAACGCCTATCTCAACCCCTTCGATGAACCCTTCGCCAGCTTCCCCAAAGATCTGATCCGCTGCCAGTTCCACGATTCCTTCGAATACAGCGGCAACTGGTCCAGCGACCTGCCCGCCAAGTTCAAAGCCATGCACGGCTACGACCTCGCCGACCACGTCAAAGAACTCTGGGGCGACGGCGATCCCGACACCGTCTCTCGCGTTCTCTCCGACTACCGCGAAACCCTCGGCCAAATGCACATGGACTTTGCCAAAGTCTGGACCGACTGGTCCCACTCCCACGGCATGCTCGCCCGCGAGCAGGCCCACGGCGCGCCCGCCAATCTCCTCGATCTCTACGCCGCCGCCGACATCCCCGAAACCGAAACCTTCGGATCAATGCCCTTCCCCATCCCCGGCTTCCGCCGCGATCCCGATGACGTCGTCGGCCCCGGCCCCAATCCCCTCGCCGCCAAGTTCGCCTCCTCCGCCGCCCATGTCTCCGGCAAAAATCTCGCCTCCTGCGAAACCTTCACCTGGCTGCGCGAGCATTTCAAAGCCAGCCTCGCCATGATGAAGCCCCAAGCCGACGCCATGTTCCTCGCCGGCATCAATCACCTCATCTATCACGGCTGCTGTTATTCCCCCGACGATGCCCAATGGCCCGGCTGGAACTTCTACGCCGCCTGCGAGTTCAACCCCCGCAACACCATCTGGCGTGATGTCCCCGCCATGAACGATTACTACGCCCGTTGCCAATCCATCCTCCAATCCGGCAAACCCGACAACGACGTTCTCCTCTACTGGCCCATCTACGACCAACTCGCCCAGCCCGGTCGATCCCTCGAACTTCGCTTCGCCGTCGCCATGCCCTGGCTACCCGACACCAACTTCGGCCAAACCGCCGCCTGGCTCACCGCAAAAGGCTACAGCTTCGACTACATCTCTGACGCCCAACTCATCGCAAAAGAAAACCTCGCCCCCTACAAAGCGATCGTCATCCCCCCGACGAAAAACATCCCCCTACCCACGCTGGAGAAATTGATCTCCCTCGCCCAATCCGGCGCGACGGTCATCTTCCAGGATGCACTCCCCACTGACATCCCCGGCCTATCCAACCTGAATGATCGCCAGGCCCAACTCAAAACCGATCTCGCCAAAATCAACGACCTGCAAAAAACCAACGACCATCTCCTGGTCGGCAAGCTCGGCACCTCTCTCGACAGCGCCAAAATCGCCCGCGAACCCATGACCGACACCGGCCTCCAATTCATCCGCCGCTCAAATGAAACCGGCTACCACTACTTCATCGCCAACCTCACCAACAAAGAAATCGAAGGTTGGACACCCCTCTCCGTTGCAGCGACGTCTGTGGAAATCCTAAACCCCCTCACCTCCGCTTCCGGTTTAGCGGCGACGCGCAGCGGAGCTTCACAGCACGGAAATACTCCGCGTCGCGGCTAAACTGCGTCACGTTATCCCTGCCTGCTTCTTCGATACATCGCCGGTGGCACGCCCGTGATCAATCGAAACTGGCGCGAGAAAAAATAGACATC
>DATAPK010000626.1:0-7475 GCA_036265245.1 Tepidisphaeraceae bacterium
CCGCTCGTTAGGCTTGTGTTATCTAACCGACCAAAATGAAGGAGAAATCTATGACATTGATTCGCCGTGCGACCACTTTGATGGCGCTCGTGGCGTTTTTGCTTTGTTCCGTTGTGGTCCGCGCGCAAGTGCTGGATCAGGTGCCGGAGCAGGCGATTATCGTGGTGAAGGTGAATAACCTTCAAAGCGTGAGCACCAAATTCGGCAAGTTTGCAACCGATTTGCAGTTGGTTGCACAAGTGCCGCCGCTGGCGGACCCGCTGGGGGCGCTGACGGAAAAGCTGAAGATCACCAATGGCCTGAATAAGGATGGCGATGGCGCGTTTGCGCTGCTCGATCCGGCGGTGGCTGGCGGGGATAACGATAATTCTTTTCTGATTCTCTGGCCGGTGACGGATTATAAAGCGTTTCTGGCGAACTTTGGTGAAGCCAAGGAAGAGAACGGCATTTCGGAGATGACAATCGTGGATTCGCCGAAGCCGGCATATTTTGCGAACTGGGGCAAATATGCGGTGATGACGCCGAGCAAAGAAATCGCGGCCATGAAGCCCACGGGCGTGAAGGTGGCGGGCGCGGCGGCCAAAGAAATGACGAGCAAGGATGTCGTGTTGCTGGCGAACATGGCGATGGTGAAGAGCAAACTGCAGCCGATGCTGGCGCAGGGGAAAGAACAAGCCCTGGATGCCGTTAAGAACGGCATGAACGGGGACATGGAGAAGTATGGCCCGCTGGCGCAGGTGGTGGTGACGCAGTTCATCGGCATTGCCGAGGCGTTGCTGCGGGATGCGCAGGCGGCGACGTATGGGATCAGTTTTGGCGATAATGGGATCAGCTCCACCGCCATGGTGGAATTCGATCCGGCCAGCTATTGCGGCACGCTTGCATCGAGTGTGAAGAACAGCGATGCATCGATGCTGGAAGGAATCCCGTCGGGCAAATATTTGTTCTTCGGCGGATCAGTGAACGATCCGAAGGCGATGGGGAAGGCGATTGACGATCTGGTGACGCCGATCACCACTGAGCTGGCCAAAGCGGGCGGCACGGACACGGAAGCGATCACGAAATATATTGCTTCGATGCGTAAGTATGTGATGGCGACCCAGAGCACGGCCGGCGGATTGCTGGCGCCGAGCGGCGCGATTGGGCAGGAGCCGATCATTCAGATGGTTTCGGTGCAGACCGGCGACGCGGCGACGATGAAGAGCGCTTATCAGGACATGCTGACGTCGCAACAGGATTTGATGAAGTCGTTTAATCCGCAGGCAGCGAATACGATGAAGACGACGATCACGCCAAATGCAAAGACGCTGGACACCGTGAGCTTCGATCTGGTGCACACGGAGTTTACGCTTGGCCAGGGGCCTGCGGCGGCGCAGGCGGATAATGCGATGAAGATGATTTACGGGCCGGACGGAATGAACGTTCTGACCGGAACGACGGCGGACAAGCTGGTGATCGGGTTTGGCGCGAACGATCAGACGATTTCGGACACGCTGACGGTGATCAAGGCCAAGGACGACCCGATGGCGAAGCTGCCCGGCGTGGTGGCGGTGGCGACGAATCTTCCCAAGAGCCGCGCGATGACGCTTTATATCCCGCTGGATCAAATCGTGACGACCGCGGGCAACTATGCCAGCGCTATGGGCATGCCGATCCAGGTTCAGCTTCCGGGCGATCTGCCGCCAATTGGCGTGACGTTCAGCACGGACGGCAGCGCGATGCGTCTGGATTCGTATACGCCGACGGATTTGATCAAGGCGTTGGTTGCCCAGGGCATGCAGATGTATATGCAGCACATGGGCGGCGGCGGCGGCCCGGGCGGGCCAGGCGGACTGTGATGGTCAAATCCGAATGACCAAACCAGAATGACCAATGAATGACGAAGTCCGAATGACGAATCCATTTTCGTCATTCGGACTTTTTTATTGGGGATTGAATAGCTCGGCGATCTTTTTGGGGATGTCGTCGCTGCGCATTAAACTCTCTCCAATGAGAACGGATCGGACGCCGGCGGAGGCGAGTTTTTTGATGTCTTCGGCGGTGTGAATTCCACTTTCGCTTACCAGGACTTCCTTGTCTTCGATTAACTCGGTTACACGCAAGGTGGTGCCGAGGTCGGTTTTGAAGGTTCTGAGGTCGCGATTGTTGATGCCAAGCAGGCTGTAGCTGCGATGGGGGAAGCCGATCACGTGGTCGCGCACGCGCATGAGGTTGTCGATGTCGTGAACCTCGATCAGGCAGGTGAGATTGAGCTCGGTGGCGAGGATTTGGAGGTCGATCAACTCGTTGGTCGGCAGGCACTCGGCGATGAGCAGGATCGCATCGGCGCCGGCGGCGCGGGATTCGTAAACCTGATAGGGATCGATTAGAAAATCCTTGCGGAGAACGGGCAGCTTGACCACGTCGCGGATGGCATGGATGTAATCGAGCCGGCCTTGGAAGTATTTTTCGTCGGTGAGAACCGAGAGGGCGTCGGCGCCGGCGGAGGCGTAGGCTTGGGCAATTTGGATGGGATCGAAATCGGGGCGAATCACGCCGGCGCTGGGGGATGCTTTTTTGACCTCGGCGATCAGATTCAGCGGTTTGTTGACCGGCGGTTTGGTGACGGCCTGGAAGAAATTGCGGGGCCGGCCCAAGGTGGAGATGGTTTCTTTGAGTTGTTCGAGGGGCGTGCGGAGTTTGCGCTCGGCCACTTCGTGGCGTTTGGTTTCGATGATTTGTTCGAGGATGGAACTCATGGCGATAGACTGGATGATAGGCACGTGAATCCGCCCAACCAGTGGGCGGGTCAATGTAAACAGGATCGGTGCGATGTCAATTTTGGATGATGGGGGACTTGAAGGACCGCCGCCGCGAGAGGCAGGCGAGAACGCCGGCACGCTGATGGGAATTGCGCTGGCGGGGATGCTGACGTATTGGATCGTAGTGCCGGCGGTGTATCAGATTTTGGCGGGAAAAGCGTTTGCGCCGGCGTCACAGCCGGCGACGCAGGCGATTGAATCGATTTCGCCGCACGATTTGCTGGTTCTCAGCATCGCCTCGCCGATCGTCGGATTCATCGTGCTGGTTGTGGGCAATCTGCTGTGGCGGAAAAATGCCTTTGAGCGGCTGGGGTTTACGCTTCCGCGATTGCGAGAAGATGGATGGAAGGCGGGGATTGCTGTCATCATCATCCTGCCGATGATGTTTGGGGTGGTTGATCTGACCGGCAGGTTGTGGGATCGGCTGCATTTTTCGCATCCAAACGAGCATGAGTTGCTGCATATTTTGGGCGGGGAAAGCAATGCGGGGGTGCGGGCGGCGATTGTTTTTTCGGCGATCGTGCTTGCGCCACTGTTTGAAGAATTATTTTTTCGGGGGATGTTGCAGAGCGCGTGCGAGAAGATGCTCGATCGCACGCCCGGGCCGGTGCAAAGATGGGCGGCGATCGTGGCAGCGTCGATGGCGTTTACGGCGGTGCATGAGCCGTGGATGATGCCGCCGATCTTTTTTCTGTCGATCTGCCTGGGATATGCGTATGACCGGACGAAGAATTTGTGGGTGCCGATGATCGTTCACGCATCGTTCAACGCGGTGTCGGTGGCGATGTTTCTGTTTTTGCGGTAATTCGTGGATTTGAAACACGAAGCCACGAAGAACACGAAGCGGTTTTCGGAATTTGCACATGTCTTGATAAAATGTCGCGTTAAATAATAGATTGATACTTAAATAGACGATAGAGATCGCTCGAACATGAAGTGTTCCGATTTCAGGAACCGCTTCTTGCCTTTCGTGCCTTCGTGGTTCATCTCCATTACAATTGCCCAGACATGATCAGCATTGACGAACAGATTCAGCAGCTTTCCCGGCGGGGGGAGCGGATTATTTCTGAGGATGAGTTGCGCGGGAAACTCAAAACCGGCCGGCAGCTTCGAATTAAGATGGGGATGGACCCGACGGCGCCGGATGTGACGCTCGGCCATGCCGTGCCGATGAAAATCATCCGGCAGTTTCAGGAGTGGGGGCATAAAGCGGTCATTATTATTGGGGATTACACGGCGCGGGTGGGGGATCCATCCGGCAGAAATTCCACGCGTCCCGTGCTCAGTGGCGAAGACATCGACGCGAATGCGAAAACGTATATCGCGCAAATTGGAAAGATTTTGCTGACCGATCCGGAGCATCTGGAGGTTCGCTTTAATGGCGAGTGGCTGGGGAAGATGAATCTGGTGGACATCATCAAGCTGGCGGCAAGGAAGAGCGTGGCGCAGGTGCTGACGCGGGAGGATTTCGCCAAGCGGTATGCGGAGGGCGTCGATATTCGGCTGCATGAGATTCTGTATCCGCTGCTGCAGGGGTGGGATAGCGTGATGATCGACGCGGATGTGGAGATGGGCGGGAGCGATCAGCTTTTTAATAATTTAGTGGGCCGCGAATTTCAGAAGGAAGAGGGGAAAGAGGGGCAATGCGTGATTGTTACGCCGCTGCTGGTGGGGACGGACGGCGTGGCGAAGATGAGCAAGAGCAAGGGGAATTATATCGGCGTAACCGATCCTCCGGGCGGGGATAATGGGATGTTCGGCAAGGTGATGCGGCTGCCGGATTTGCTGATGTATTCGTATTACCAGCTTCTGACGGATTTTCCGGAAGAGCAGGTGAAACATGAAGTGGCGACGAGCGCGCGCGACGCAAAGGTGAAACTGGCGAAGCACATTATTGCGTGGCTGCACAGCGCGGAGGCGGCGGATAAGGCAGAGCAGGAATTTATGCGGGCGACGCATGGGGGGATTCCGGAGGATTTGGCGGAAATTAAAATTTTACGTGGGCCGCATAAGCTGGCGGCGTTGCTGGTGCTGGCGAAGTTCGTCACATCTAACAGCGAAGGAATCCGCAAGATCAAAGAAGGCGCGGTGAAGCTTGATGGACAGAAAGTGATCGATTTTCAGAAAGAGTATTTCTTCGATAAACCCGTCGTGATGCAATTGGGAAGCCGAAAGTTTGTGCGGTTGGTTCCAAGTTGAGAAACGCATGATTTCATCCCTTACCGGAGAGCTTCAGCGGGTTGATGAGGATCGGATTCACCTCAAGGCGGGGGCGATTGTTTATGAGTTGCTTGTACCCGCCGCCGATCTTGCGGAACTTCGCGCCAATCGTGGCGAAGAACTCACGCTGCATACGATCTTCTATCTGGCCGGCGATATCTCGCGGGGTGGGGCGGAGCCGACGCTGATTGGGTTTATTCGCGTCGATGATAAGCGGTTTTTCAATAAATTTACGACCGTGAAAGGGATTGGCGTGAAGACGGCGCTGCGGGCGCTGACCGTGCCGGTGGGGGAAATCGCGCAGGCGATCGAATCGCGGGATGTGAAGTTTCTGGTCAGTCTGGATGGCATCGGCAAGCGCACGGCGGAATTGATGGTGGCGGAACTTGCGGGGAAGGTGGGCGAATTCGCGGCCCCGATGACGGCGACAGTGCGGAGCAGCCAGCCGAGCTTTGCCCGGCGACCCCCGGTCGAAGAGGATGCGATTGGGGCGCTCATGCAGCTTGGCGAACGGCGGATCGACGCGGAGCATCTGCTGGATCGGGCGAAGCAGGCAAACCCTCGTCTGGCGGCGGCGGATGTGATGGTTCGAGAGGCGCTGCGGATGCGGACCACGCGAGCTTAACGGGGCGGGTCAATCATTGTCGGTCGATGGTTTGGTGTGATACAATAAGTTCATGAGTACCCGTCAATTGATTGATCTGGAGCTTGAATCGTTGCCGGAGCAATTGCAGCAAGAGGTTTACGATTTTGTTCGCTTCCTGAAATCCAAGTCGGAAGATGGAGTGTTCAATGGTCTGTTGCTAAGCCAGTCTGTTCTTGCCAAGGAGTGGGATACGCCCGAGGAGGATGCTGCGTGGGCAAGCCTGTAGTCGGTGACGTGGTGGTGCTGCCGTTTCCGCAAACGAATCTTCAGTCAGGGAAACGACGGCCTGCATTGGTCGTGGCTGATCTGCCCGGGGATGATCTGATTCTGTACCAAATTACAAGCCAGAGCAGGATGGATGGTTTTTCTGTTCCCCTGAAAGCTGCTGATTTTGAGCGGGGCCATCTGGTGGTGGACAGCTATGCACGCCCGAATCGCTTATTCACCGTTGAGCAATCCGTGATTGTCTATGCCGCTGCGAAGATAAATGAAGCAAAGTTGAATGAGGTTAAAGCTAAATTGCGACAGTTGTTTGCATAATCAAATTAGCTTTTCATTCGGTTGTACTTTGTTTCATATCTTTGTGTTTAACACTGGAACATCGATCATGCCCCGCGAACGAATCGTTCAATCTGAATCAGCCGGCGAAGAAGAGCTTCGGCAAAATTACGCGCTTAGGCCAACGACCTTCTCTCAATACATCGGCCAGGAGCAGTTGATTCGGAAGTTACAGATTGCGGTGTCGGCGGCGAAGGCTCGGAAAGAGCCGGTGGATCATACATTGTTGCATGGGCCGCCGGGATTGGGGAAGACGACGCTGGCGCATGTGATCGCCAATGAAGTCGGGGCGCAGGTCTATGTGACCAATGGGCCGGCGCTGACAAAAGGCGCCGATCTGGTTGGCATCCTCACCAAGCTCAATAAAGGCGATGTGCTTTTCATCGACGAGATTCACCGTCTCCCCGCCATCGTCGAAGAATATCTCTATCCGGCGATGGAGGATTTCAAGGTCGATATTCCGCTCGATAGCGGCATGCACGCGCGGGCGGTGACGTTTGATATTCAGCCGTTTACGTTGATCGGTGCGACGACTCGGATCGGTTTGCTCACCGGGCCGATGCGCGGGCGGTTTGGGATCGCGGAGCATATTGAGTTTTATTCGCCGGAATCGCTGCATGAGATTTTGAAGATCAACAGCAAGCTGCTGAAGCTCAAATCGGAGGATGAGGCATTGTGGGAACTGGCGCGGCGAAGCAGGGGAACGCCTCGTGTGGCGAATCGATTGCTCAGGCGGGCGAGAGATTTTGCGGCAGTTGAAGGAGACGGAAAACTGACGCTGGCAATCACGCGTTCCGCGCTGGAACTCGCGCAGATCGATCAAAAAGGATTGGACGAGCAGGATCGGGCTTTCTTGAAAACGATCATCGAAGTTTACGAAGGCGGCCCGGTTGGAGTCGATGCGGTGGCGGCAACGATGGGCGAAGAGCGCGATACGCTCGAAGACGTGATCGAGCCGTATCTGCTGCAACAAGCGTTGGTCACGCGCACGCGGCAGGGCAGACGGGCGACGAAGGGGGCGTATGAGCATCTGGGCGTGAAGTTTGTGGCGAAAGAGGGGGGAGATTTGTTTGGGGCGGACGTGGAGTGACATGGCTCGTTCCAATTGTAGCCGCGACGCCTGCGTCGCCGTTTTCGGCCAGAAAACAAAAAAGGCGACGCAGGCGTGAATGCCATTCAGTTAAGGGATTTTTGTGGGTTTAATGCCCAAACCGAATTTGCCCGACATCTGTCGGGCATTGATTCAGTCG
>DATAPK010000627.1:0-4900 GCA_036265245.1 Tepidisphaeraceae bacterium
ACGTCCCGTTATTCGTACTGCTTGGCAGTTGAGTCCCCGTATAGGATGGGGGGGCCAACTGAATACTGGTTGAAGGCGACGTATAAGTCCCATTGGACAGAACCAAACTGTTGGTACCTGTTTCAAACCAAGTCAGCCCGCCGACTGAAGTCCCCGGCACGCCCACCGTGAAATTTCGCATCGCCGTCGATCCGCTGATCGACCACGTCACCATATTCGTGTTGTCATCCGCCCGTGCATTGGAAGCCACACCCAGCAGCGCCGCCGCCGCGACCGTCGCCGCCAAGCGAACGATTTTTTTCTGCCGTTGAACCGTATTTCCACTCACGTTTACTCCACGCATATTTCACCTCCAAAGAAACCTTGAAGAATTATTCCCACGATTTGATTACTGAATTCGATCTCCGTACTGATAGCTGAAGCACGTCTCGCCCCACTCAAACTTCGGCACCAGCGTGTCGCGAATGCTCTTGGTTTCCACATGCCCGTCGGCGTATAGGAAATTGCTTTTACGCTCGTCAAATCCGTTCGGATGCTCGGCATCCTTCACCAGCCGCTTTCTTCCGTGATTGCGCCCCACCCAATCAAGCCGTGTGGCGATGGCGGTGCCACCGCTTTCGCTATCAGGATCCCCGCCCAGGTCGGTCGGCGTCACACGGCGAACCACGGCCACGCCGCTCCGATTACCGATCCCCACCGCCGCTCCAAAGCTTGGCAAATCCAGCGTTCCATCCGTGCAGACATATCCAACCACCGGGCGATGGCTTCGGCAGACCTGCTGGCTGCTGTCCTCGCTCAGCGTTGAAACCAAGTGCCAGTTTTCGGTGAATTCGGTCGCCAGAATCGCTTCAGAACTCTTGCGAATCTGCCCCGCCCGAACGTAATGCTCCGGCACGTTGACAGGAGAACCATCCACTGTCGCGTTTGCCGTAAACTTATTACGCGGCATAATCGCTTCATTGACCGTGTACGCGCATCGCGGAGCCTGTAGATCGATGACATTGGCGTACGGAAGTGTTTGCCCACCCTCCTTGTTGTCATCCGTCGTGTCCTGCGGCGGCAATCCGCCCTTATCCAGCGATGGACATTGAAATATTTCCCATCCCTTGGTGCTTTGATAAATCGCGTTTGTCGACTGGCCATTTGAACTCTTAAACAAATAACTCGACCAGTGGATATATCCATTGGTCGGATTCTGGCTTGGGGCCGAAAAGTCCTGGCCGACATACGTATACGCCGCCGGAAACGTCTGCTTGTTTTCCGCGACATACAGGAAAATCCCCTGCCCGATCGCCCGAAGATTCGATGCGCACTTGATCGTGTTGGCCGCATCCCTGGCCTTGTTCATCGCCGGCAATAGAATGCTAACGAGCAGCGCGATAATCCCAATCACCACCAACAACTCAACCAATGTGAATGCGTGTGCGCGGATCCGGCGCATACGAATCTCCTTCCCGATGTACGACTGATTAAATTCCTCGCCTCATGCGAGTCTGCACCCGACAGTTGCTCTCCATCACCGGCGAAATCTTTTGCCAGCTGATGACGCGGGGTTATCGACGGGAAGTGTTACGGCAATGTTTGCAGTATGTGCAAAATTTGGTCAAAGTCGCGCTAAGAAATGAAATGGCCGGGATGTTCAAGCCATGAGCTTGAACCATCCCGGCCCAATGGAGGAGCAGCGGTACCTGCCTTTACTTACTTTGTAATGCTGTAGAACTCATCGCCCCACTGGCTCCTCGGATAAACCGTTTCAGAGACATGCTTCGTCTCGACGTGTCCATCCAGATACAAAAAGTTCGACTTGCGCAGATCCCACCCGCGACGCGTATCTTCGCCAACATTGCCATATTTCTTCGAGCCGTGATTACGCCCAACGAAATCCAGCGTGGTATCTGATGCGTCCCCATTCTGCGGAAGCGTCACTTCAGGATCAGGCGTCAACTGCGCCACCGTCGCCCAACCAACGATCCCGCCGATCGGAAGCGTATAAATCGAATCTGGCTTCGATATCCCTGTCAGGCTCGCACTGATGCCGCTCACCGGCCGACGCGAGTTGCTGATGCCCGGCGCCCCATCCACATTCGAATTCGCCTGCATCACTGCCGGCGTGCCCCAAAACTCCGTCGCCAGAATCGTCTCCCCGCTGTGCCGCACCCGCGACGCCCGCACATAGTGATAAGGCTGAATCGCGCTGCGAAACCCCTTCACAAACACACTTCGTGGCGTCAACGCCTCATTCAACATATACGCCAGCCGCGGCGCCTGAAGATCGATCACCGTATTCGAGCCCGCTTCGTTCGCGCCCGAAGCATTGTCCCGATTCGCCGCAAACGTATTCGCCGGCGGAAGCCCGCCGTTTTCCAAACTAGGGCACTGAAACATCTCCCAACCCTTCACATTCTGAAAAACCGGATCGGTCGGATCAGAATGCTTCGACCCCGAATACAAATAGCTCGACCAATGCACATACCCCGACGTCGGCGTCGCCGGCAACTGGGTCGTCCCGTTGATCTGCAACCCCTGATAAAAATTCGACGCCGGTACCGCCCCCTTGTACTCCGCAATGTATTGCGCGATCCCCAGCCCGATGCTGTGAAGATTCGACGAGCACTTGATCGTGTTCGCCGCCTCCCGCGCCTTGTTCAGTGCCGGCAACAGCACGCTGATCAACAGCGCGATAATGCCAATCACCACCAACAACTCAACCAACGTAAACGCTCTTCGTCGTGCTATGGCCATAAGGGCTCTCCTTTTCAGTGCTAAACTCAAACTCTTGAAACTCAATCAGGGGACTGGGGAACCGTTAAAGCCCGCAACAGAGCATCCGGTTCCAGAGACTTGAACACCCACAACATGCGAAGGCCCGCATCAGGCTGCTTTGCGATCGAATTTGTCTATTCCTTTGCGGTTTCATGACGTAGACTTATAATACCTATTTCTCCTATAGTTTTAGTATATTATCACACCAAATAGTATTTGTCAATTCCTATTTTTTTGATCGGAATTATGGGCTACCTATTCGGTGTGGGCGATATATCGCGAAGATATTGAAACGAATAAATCCCGCTGCCATGGCTATCCGACCAATCGATTTGAAGTGCGTAATTCCCCACCAGTGCAGCATTTACGACATGAATATCACCAGCGAAATTGCCCGGCAGAATCTTAAGCATCGTCTTCTTTTTCGATTCCTGATCCCGCTGCTCACGGCACTGGGCGCAGGGGCACATTGTCCTCAACAGCGATAGGGAATAGACCGACTTGGCCCCGTCCTGCCAATCAATCTCCAACTGCTTGTCTCGCTTAAGGTCCAATCGAATTGGCGTGATCTGGGGGTTCAATCGTTACTTTCTTCTCAGCCAAATCATAGCAAGTGAAACGAGAAGACCACCACCACAGACGCAAAGCATCCAAATCAGCCACGGATGATGCTGCGCCGTCAGCAAAGCCCCCAGGCCAAACCCCACAACGCCAAGCAGACAGACGAAGGCGATTTCGATCCACGGAATCTGCAAACCTCGGTCGCTGCTCGACCGCGTAATGCGCTGCCGTCGAGCGGCGCGGTGATGATTGCTATCCGGGCGAACCGCTCGTCTGGTGGGCATCGGCATGGCGATTCCAAGCTACTCGCCGCGGCGCATTTTTCAATTCCGATCTTTGCGGGTGACATCCCACGCACACGCCTGTAATCTGTGCGGGATGCCCCTGCGTATTTTAGCCCTTGGCGACATCGTCGGCAGGCCTGGGCGACAGGTTGTTCATCAGAAATTGCCCCAACTCGTCCGCGAGCGGCAAATCGATCTGGTCATCGCCAACTCCGAGAACGTCTCCGGCGGCAGCGGGATCACCCAAAACCTATTCCACAAGCTCCGTAGCTACGGCGTGGATGTCATCACGCTTGGCGACCACATTTATAAGAAAGTCGACATCGTGCCGACTCTCCAGTCCAGCGAGCGCGTCGTTCGCCCGGCGAATCTCTCCAAGGAAGCTGCCGGCCGCCCCTGGACGGTTGTCACCACCAATTCCGGCGTGGCGGTAGGCGTTTTCTCGCTGCTGGGTCGTATTTTCATGAACTTCCCCGCCGACGACCCCTTCGCCGCCGCCGAACGCGTTTTAAGCGAATTGCCCGGCCACGTTCGCGTTTGTGTCTGCGACATGCACGCCGAGGCCACCAGCGAGAAAATCGCCATGGGCCATTTCCTTGACGGCCGAGTCTCCCTCATCGTCGGCACGCATACCCATATCCCCACCGCCGACGCCCACGTTCTTGCCGGCGGCAGCGCCTACATCACCGACCTCGGCATGTGCGGCCCATACGATTCGGTCCTCGGCCGCCGTAAAGATCGCGTCATCAAATACATGACCACCAACATGCCCGCCCCCTTCGACGTCGCCACCAACGACGTCCGCCTCAGCGGCGTAATCGCCGAAATCGACCCCGAAACCGGCCGCGCAATCTCAATCGAACGAGTCGAAGTCCAAGGTACCAACTCCGAACAAGCCTACGACGCCGACGACAAAGCCCCACCCGTTGATCGCACTTCCTAACCCGCCGCTTGCGGCTTAGCGCTGCGAATCCCCCGAATATCTCCCCGCCGCCCGCAACGCTCTCACATATGGCGAATTCGGATTGTGACCCACATGCAACCACACATCATATTCTTTCACAAAATCCCACCTCTGCACCGGAAGACCTTATGGTAGTGGGTTGTTTCCTACATATTTAATCGTGCGTCTGATTTCATCAGGATGATCCAGGAACACTTTCCATCCACCATGAACCCACGTGGGATGCTCCGGCGGACGATGCCCTGCAGCGCTAAGCCGCAAGCGGCCAAATTCCTGAAGATTCTGGATTATTTCCTCTGCGGTATGCTTGTGTTTGCGAATAATCAAA
>DATAPK010000628.1:0-6473 GCA_036265245.1 Tepidisphaeraceae bacterium
TCAGGCATAGCGACAGCCGCTTCGACACCGGCACGTCGCGCGTCACGATCCGCTGAATGTTCGATCGCTCGATATTGCGTGGCGTGAATCCTTCTACCGAATATTCCACGCCGTTCGCGCTTGCAAGAATCGTCGTCATGCTGCGGCGAGGATCGTATCGCAACATCAACGCCAACAGAAAAAACAACATCGAAAGCGAGAAGGGCGGAACCACCTGCCAAGGCCCCATGCGCCCTCCAAGCAATTGAATCGCGACTCCAATGAACACCACCAATCCAAGCGCCGCAAATACCCAGGAAGAAATCCGCCCCAGCGTTCGATCCGGAAAAATACGAATCAAAACCGTGCCGGCTTCATCGTCGATCAGCGCATTGCCAACAGGAGGCCGGCGTTCATAACCAAGCTCAAGATTCCTGGCCATCGCCGAATTGTATCACCCGAATCCCCTTAAAACTCCAGCCGTTTTCCCGCCCGGGCATCATCAACCAGCTTAACGATTTCTTTCCCGCCTCCCGCGTAAACCAGTTCGCCAAGTTGATCCAGCAGGATCAAATCAATCCGTGCATTCACTGTAACAATGCGGGCAAAGTCCAGCTCATCCTGCTGCTTGTCGAGCAGCCTGCGAGCAGGCGAAACCATCGCGGAAAATTTGGCGGCCAAGACCCCTTCAAGTGGAGGAATCCGAATCGCAACACCATCCACGCGCACCGTAGTGGTCAGGTTCAGCAGTTTTTTCCATAGCCGCGAACCAGTCGGCTTCATCAAATCGATCGCCTCTTCACCATCTGCGCGCTTGAACCGGGTCACGACCGGCGTGTCCTCAATCGTCAAGTCGGCAAATGCCTTCGCAATCGCTGCCGTTGCTTTTTTGGGAAATTGCACGATGACACCCACATCCACCGTTGTGCGGGGTCTTCCTAAATATCCGTTGGCCGCATGCGCTCCGACCAGAACATATTTTAGTTTTGACAGATTCAACACCCGTGCAACATCCGCCGGCCCGATATCCCGATGTTGCATTTTCGCCAACCTCGCCCCCTGGGCTATGTCATCCGCCGTACGCGGTGGTCGTAAGATCGTCGGAAGCATGACTGAATTATACCAGATTTCATCGCTTCTGGTCGATTTGGTCTTCCCATATCCCTGGCTTTTCCTGCCTGAACTTCGCCATCATCTCTGCGCATTCCCCATCTTTCAGGTCCATCACCTCCACCCCGCAATCCCGCAAAAGCTGTACGCTCTTGATCCCCTTGCATTCCCCGCCCGGATAGTTGACGGCATCCGCAACGCACACTCTGCAAATCCCCGCCCCAACAATCGCCCCCGCCGAAACCAGGCCCGGCATCAGCGTCGTGTACATCAGCGTATCGCGATAACTCTTCTGCATTCCGCAATTGGTCAGGCAATCCAGTTCCGCCAGCCCCATCGGATCGCCTCGCTGAATCCGCCGGTCATGCCCGCGGCCGATGATCTTTCCCTCGCGCACCAAAATCGCCCCGATCGGAATGCCCCCGTGCGATAAGCTCTTTTTCGCCTCCTCGATCGCCGCCCGCAAAAACGGATCGCTTCCCTCATCCTCTTTCACCAGTTTCATCGGCGGATTCTGCGGCGACGAAATCACCGCCGCCACATCCTCCGGCCTGATCTCCGCCGCCTGCTGGTTTTCCTTTCGAATCGCCTCGTAGATTTCCTTGCGATGCACCGACACGCTCCGCGGCGCGTCCACCCCCACGCGTACTTTGTCGCCGCGAATGTCGATGATCGATACTTCGATGTCATCGCCGATGACGATCGCCTGGTTGCGTTGCCGCGCAAGAACGAGCATAGGCCCCATCCTTTCAATTACCCCGACGCCTGCTCCTTCCGTGCACCGGAATGTTGCTTTAATTATAGACGCGGTAATTCACGTTGTGACGACCCATCTCGCCACCGCCATGCCTCAACAATTGATTGCAGGATTGATTCAATCCCAGCGAAAGACGCCTTTGCCCCAGGCGTAGACGTACGCAAGCAAGAGTAAGATTACAAAAATGAATAATTCGATGAGCATGATCCCGCTCGCCTGGTGATCCGCCCGCACATAAGGCGAGAAAATCGTGGCAAAGGGATAGAAGAAAATAATGTCCACGTCGATGACCAGAAAAATCATCGCCACGATATAAAACCGCACATTAAATCGCTTGTGCGTATCGCCGATCGGCACCATGCCGCTTTCGTAGGTCGATTCCTTCACCTTGCCCGTGCGCGATGGCCCCACGATGATCGACAACGCCACATTCGTCACCGCAAACCCGATCCCCATGATCAGCAATAACAGCACCGGCCCCCAACTGGAACGCGGGTCGGGCGTCTGATACGCAAGCAAAGATGAAACGGCTGTCAGCATCGAATGCGGATATTACGATCCCCCCGCAGAATTGCCAAGACATGCAAACAGCAAAATGTCACTCCCAACATCCTCCCAAAGCCCACGGCTTTGCCGCGGGACTCCTCACCCCGGATGCTTCTTCAACTGATCCAGCAACTCATCCAAATCCATCACCGCCATGCTCGTCGTCTTATCCGCCTGCGCATAAGGCACAAACAACGACCGCCCATGAATAATCGCCCCGCATGTATAAACCACATTCGGCACATATCCATCC
This sequence comes from Tepidisphaeraceae bacterium, assembly GCA_036265245.1. Classification (GTDB taxonomy): domain Bacteria; phylum Planctomycetota; class Phycisphaerae; order Tepidisphaerales; family Tepidisphaeraceae; genus DATAPK01. The sequence continues at coordinate 2,646 of DATAPK010000628.1, forward strand.
CGCTCATTATCCAGCGGCGTGATGATCGGCTCGGGCAACGCGCCAATCACCTTCAGTGGATCATTCAGATCCAGCAGCACCGCCCCGATCGCATAACTCCTCACCGGCCCCACGCCGTGCGTCAGCAGCAGCCACCCAGCCTCCGTCTCCAGCGGCGAGCCGCAATTCCCAATCTGCATCAGCTCCCAATAATGCCTCGGCGTTGCCAGCCGCGTCGCCTGTGACCAAAACCACGCCGAATCACTCCGGCTGATAAACAAATTCTCCCCGTCGATCCGCGAGCAAACCACAAACTTCCCGTCGATCTTCCGCGGAAACAGCGCCATCCCCTTGTTCGCCGACCCAGGCCCATTCAGCGAGTGAACCTCGATCCATTTGAAATTGTGCGTGTGCATCATCGTCGGCAGCGCCCGCACCCCGTTGTACGCCGTGTACGTGCCGTAATAAGAAGCCGTCCCGTCATCTTCGATAAACCGCACCATACGCAAATCCTCAATGCCGTGCGATTCATCCTCGCTCATCGGGAAGATCACCAGCTCTGAAAGATTCGCCTCTTCCGACATATTGATGTGATAATTCGAGCTCGCCACCCAGTGAATCGTCCGCAGCATTTCATTCGATCCGGCCACGCTCGTAAGCGTCGAACGCGATGAATCAATCGCATTCGTCAGATCGCTCATCGTGAACGCATCTTGGAGCTTTTCGATCACGGTCTCCACCGGCGCCCCCTGCACGCCGATCTCGCGCAGCTTCGTGCGGAACATATGCTTGTTGTATTTCCGATCCGGCACAACTCTCGCCCGGTGAAAAATCGCCGGCGCCGGGTCAAGCTCCACTTGCTGATCTGCGGTTATCAACCCCGTCCGAAAAACCACCGATGAAACATGCCCTTCGCCGGTTGCGCGCAGGCTCATCACAAATCGCAACGCGCCCGCCGGCACGTTCGATTGATCCGGATGCGCCACGATCGACGGATTAAACAACGCCGCCGAATCGATGGAATATTCCATCGTGAAATATGCCCCCGCCAGCAGCCGCCGCTCCAGCGACCAGTCATCTCGCCCGCCGGTCAAGGTCAGCGCCATTCGATAATGCTCATCGAAAATCGAATCCGTTCGCCGATGGCGCGTGCCAAAATCCTGGCGAACACGCTGTAGCAGATGATCCACCGACCCCTCGTCCAGTTCCGCCACCCGCCTCAGCACCGAACCGGCGCGAGCGGCGTTTAGCACAAATGGACGGGCAATCACCCGGCGGTCATCCCCTCTAAGCTGAATGGGTAGGCGTTGGATCTTCACGTGTTTGCTTCCTTGACTGAATCTTCCATCTCACATCCTTGCCATGCGCGCTTCGCGAACGCGATGTCTCATCGTCGATGCTCCGCGCCCGATTCAAATCCATCACCGTCATCAGCGACACCAGCCACGCAAGCGTTGACTCGGCTCCCTGATTCAAGTTCGGGCCGTCGCTGTGCAAGCCGTCGCGGCACCCGCCGGTTTGGTAATCATAAAGCGTCGAATGCGTTTCATTATTCCCCGTAAACCATGCCAGCACCGAGCGGGCATGCTCAAACCAGATTTCCTCGCCGCTCACTCGATACGCCGCCGCGCACGCTTCCACCAGCGCCATCACATCCACCGGCTGCTGGTCGAATCGCGCTCGCTTGCCCGATCGATCCAGCCACCCTTGATTCCCAATGATGCTGATTCGCCCGCCCTCGACAGTTTGAATCTTCATCAGCCACGCCAGCGATTCAAACCCCTGGCGGGTCATCTCTGTATCGCCCGTGGCGTGTCCGGTCAAAATCAACGCCTGCGGCAGCTTGCCGTTATCATACGTCACCGTGTTTTCACACCACGGCCAATCCGGCGTGCCGTTATCACGAAACTGTTTCAACAACCGGTCGCCAAGCGTCTTGCGAATCCGCCGCGATGGCGTGTCGCCCGAAAAACGATTCAGAAAATTGTGAATCCCAATCAGCGCAAACGCCCACGCACGCGGCGAAGTAAACGCCTCCACCGGCTCCAGCGCATCGTGATACAGCCGCGTCGCCAGCGACAAAATCGCATCCGTCGGCCCAAGCATCGCCGCCGTCCCCAGCGACCAGATCGCCCGCCCATGCCCATCTTCGCTGCCAATCTCTTCCAGCCAGTGGCGATCGTAGCTCATGAAATTTCTGAACCGCCCCGACACCACATTAAACGCATGCAGGATATACGCCAGATACGTATCCACGTGCGGCAGCACCAAATTATCCCGCGTGAGATCCTGATACATCAACGCCGCAACCAGCGCCCGCGCATTGTCGTCGGTGCAGTAACCATGCTCTCGCCGCGGCACCGAATAATTCGCGTGCTGAAGAATTCCCGTGTCATCCGTCAGCCGGCGAAGATGCGCCAGATTCAAATCCGGCAAACTCGACACATCCACCGGCTCCACGCGTGACAGCGTGATCGGCCTCGGCGAATATTGCCGTTCGCGCAGCACGCGCTCCGCTAAACTCAGATAATCCCGTCCCACCTGCTTCCAAATCATCGGCCGGCCATGCAGATACGCCCGCTTACGCATCGCGTGGCGATCGCTTTCATTATCTAAAAGCTCAACCACCGCCCCCGCCAATTTTTCTGAATCGCCAAACGGAAACAGCCGCCCGCGATCCTCCGCCAAAAGCTCCTCCGCGTGCCAGTAAGGCGTCGAAACAATCGCCTTTCCCGCTCCCAGCGCAAACGACAGCGTCCCCGATGTAATCTGCTCCTTGTGCGGATAAGGCGTGATATAAACATCCGCCACCCCCAGATACGCCCGCAACTCCGTCTGCGTCACAAAGCGATTATGAAACCGCACGTGATCCTGCAACTCCAACTCCATCACCAATCGCTCCAGCGAATTGCGATACGCATTCCCCTCCGCCCGCAGCAGGTTCGGATGCGTCGCCCCCAAAATGATGTAAACCACCTCAGGATGTTCCGCGATAATCTTCGGCAGCGCCCGGATCGCTACCTCAATCCCCTTGCCCGGCCCAAGCAACCCAAACGTCAGCAGCACGCGTTTCCCCTCAACGCCGAACTGATCGCTGTAAAAATGCGGGTCCACAAACGGAACATCCGGAATCCCATGCGGAATCACCGCCACCTTGTCCGGCGAAACCTCGTAAATCCGGTCCAGCATCTCCTGCCCCCGCCGGCTCATCACCACCACCCGGTCGCTTTCCCGAATCAGCTCTTTCAAAACCGTCATCTGATTCGTCGACGGCTCCGAAAGCAGCGTGTGCAAAATCGTAATCACCGGCATGCGAAGCTGATGCACCAAATCCAGCACATGGCTGCCGTCACGTCCGCCATAAATGCCAAATTCATGCTGAATCAGCGCAATATTCACATCATTGATGTTCAATAATTCCGCCGCCGTCGAATAATCCGCCTGCCGATGCTGCGAAATCTGAAGCTGCACCTCCTGCGGATACGCATATCCCCCCGGCGTGTCGTCGATCGCCAGCACCGGCGCGTTCCGCTCCCCCAGCTTTTCCGCCAGCGCATCCCGAAGATCCTTCGTGAAGGTCGCAATCCCGCATTGCCGCGGAACATAAGTCCCCACCGAGGCAATCGTATGAACAGAAGTTTTTCGTGGCCGCCGTTCGCTCATTCAAACACATCCTCAACTAATAGCGGCGCGGGTTTCATCTCCAAAACTCGCCGCAGTTCGCTCATTTCAAACACATCCTCGACTGATAGCGGCACGGGTTTCATCCCAAAACTGGCCGCCGTTCGCTCATTCAAACACAAAATCCTCCACTGATAGCGGGGCGGGTTTCATCTCCAAAACTGGCCG
>DATAPK010000629.1:0-5378 GCA_036265245.1 Tepidisphaeraceae bacterium
CCACCATCTCCCCGCCTTGCAGATGAGCGATGTCGATCCCCTCAAGAATCCGCGGCGGCTCCGCCAACTCCAGCGCATTCTGCAGCGCCACCACCCCCTCTTTCGGATCAGTGATAAACGCCTCCGGCTGCCAGAACTCCTCCGTCCCTTTCCCCGCGCGATTGCCCAGTGCCTGCAGCGCCTTGATCTCATCCCGCAGCTTCGCCGCCCGCTCAAAGCGCATCGACTTCGACGCCTCCAGCATCTGGCTTTCCATCTCCGCGAGAATCTTCTGCTTATCCCCTTCAAGAAACCGAATCAGCTTGTTGATGTCCTCCCGATATTGCTGCTTATCGATCTTGGCCGCACACGGCGCGGTGCATTGCTTGATCGGATAAAGTAAACAAGGCCGAAAGAATCGCAAGTTCGGATCATCCGACCGAATCTCCAGATGGCACGTCCGAAACTTAAACGCCTTCTGAAGCAGCGTCACCGCATCCTTCAGCGAATGCACCGAAGTAAACGGCCCATACAGCTTCACCCCCTTTTTCCGAGGCTCGCGCGTCACATACACGCCAGGAAACTCATCGCCCGTCGTGATCATCAAATACGGAAACGTCTTATCATCCAGCAACCGCGCATTAAACTTCGGCTGAATGTCTTTGATGAGCCGATTCTCTGCCAGCAGCGCCTCCACTTCGCTATCCGTCTGAATCACATCGAAATCAACGACCACCTCGCGCAACGGCGCTTTCTTATATTCCAGTTTCGTCGCCGGCTGAAAATAACTCGAAACCCGATCGCGCAGCGACGCACTCTTCCCCACATAAATCACCCGCCCCTTGTCATCCTTCATCAAATAAACCCCCGGCGACTTGGGCAATCCCTTCGCCTTCTCCGCGAGTCTCTCCAGCCGGTCAAAATCCACGCCCATATTGTTGGCATCGCCGCACCAGAATGCCACTCTTCCGCTTGCGGTTTAGCAAATCGATAGGGTCTAATGTATCCTGCGAAACGTGCTAGAAATCATCCCCAGCATCGATCTCCGCGGCGGCAAAGTCGTCCGCCTCAAGCAAGGCGACTACACCCAGCAACTGAATTACGACGTCGACCCCACCCAAACCGCCCAATCCTTCGCCCAGGCTGGCGCCAAATGGATGCACATCGTCGATCTCGACGGCGCCAAGGAAGGCCGCCCCCTGCAGATCGATCTGATCGCGAGCATCATCAATTCCGTAAAAATAAAAGTCGAAGTCGGCGGCGGCGTGCGATCGACCGAAGACGTTCGCCGCCTAATCTCCGCCGGCGCCGCCCGCGTCGTCGTCGGCACCAAAGCCATCGAGGATTGGCCCTGGTTCGACTCCCTCGTTCACGATTCAACCTTCGCCGACAAAATCATTCTTGCCCTCGATGCCAAAGAAGGAATCGTCGCCACCCGCGGCTGGACGCAAACCTCCTCCCAACGCGCCACCGACGTCGCCAAGCAAGTCAGCGATTGGCCCCTCGGCGCAATCCTCTACACCGACGTCGCCAAGGATGGAATGATGCAAGGCCCCAACCTCGAACAAACCGCCGCGATGGCGCAAGCGGGCAAAGTGCGCGTCATCGCCAGCGGTGGCGTCGGAAACATCAACCACATCCGTGAGCTAACCAAACTCCCAGTCTGGGGCGCGATCGTTGGACGCAGCTTGTACGAGGGAACGTTGGATTTGCGGGATGCGATTAATGTTGCGACGAAATCCGAATGACCAAACCAGAATGACCAATGAATGACCACGCCCCAATGACCAACAAGGCATCCTTGGTCATTTGGATTTCGTCATTCATTGGTCATTCTGGTTTGGTCATTGGTCATTTCGGCTACATCAGTTTCTCCGCCCTCATCCATTCAATAAACCGCTTCAACCCCTCTTCGACTCTCACCTTCGGCTCATACCCAATCAGCCTCCGCGATTTGCTCACATCCGCATAAGTCACGATCGGCTCACTCGCCGGCGCAGGCTTATCCACCACAATCGCTTTCTTCCCCACCAGATCCTCAATCACCTTCACAAAATCCAGATTCTCCACCGGATTGCCGCAGCCGAGATTCAGGATTTCAAATTTCAAATCGGTGTCCAAAGCCCCCACAAAACCCGCGACGATGTCATCCACATAAGTCCAATCCCGCTTCATCTTCCCCGCGTTGTAAAGCGTGATCGGTTTTTCACGATGAATTGCCACGGACCATTGCCAAGGCATCATGTCCGGCCTGCCATGCGGGCCATACACATTAAAAAATCGTACCACCGTGATCGGCAACCCAAACAAATGATGATGGCTGTGCGCCATCAACTCCATCGCCCGCTTGCTCGCCGGATACGGTGCCAGCGGACGATCCGCCGCCGCATCTTCCTTAAACGGCACTGGCGTCACCGACCCATACACCGATCCCGTGCTCGCCAGCACACACCTCGGCCTGCCGACCAATCTTGCCGCGTCGATCAGATTCAGTGACCCCTGCACATTCACTTCCCCATAAATCAGCGGATGCTCGATGCTGTACCGCACCGCCGCCATCCCCGCCAGATGCGCGATCGTGTCCGGCCGATGCTCCTCCATCAACTTGCGCATCAACTCCGCGTCGCGCAAATCGCCTTTGATAAACGTGAATCCCTTTTCATCGCGCAGATCGAGCAGATGCCGCTCTTTGTGAACGATGTCGTAATAATCGTTGAGATTATCGAAGCCCACGACGGTGTCGCCGCGCTTCAGAAGCGTTTTGCTAAGCCTGCTCCCGACAAACCCCGCGGCCCCGGTTAAAAAGACCTTCATCTCGTATCTCCCATATATCTTTCAAAAACATAGCCGCTGAGAGTCGCACTGTCGAAGGACCGATTCATACGCATTCTATCTCGCGTGCGTTTTCAATGCCGGGCTTGCCACCTCAGTGGCAAGCAGTGCGTGAAATTCACATATATTCCGGATCAGTGGCCAGTCATTTGGGCGACAGACCTTCACCCAATCGGTATCATCAATCCTTCATGCCCAAGCCCGATCCAGACTACGATGCAACCGAGGGCGAATCGACTCTCAAAGGTGTGATTCTTCCGTGTATTTTGATCGGCGTCGCCTTCTTTTTGCGAATTGGATTTGCAATCTACACGCATTCGTCCGCCGGCGAGAGCGTGGGCCTGGTCTGCTGCCAGCTCATCATCAGCCTGTTTGTCATGCTCATCGGCTGCGCCACCGCCGCCGCGTGGATGAACCTGAATATCGGCCCGATCGACCGCGCCGTGCTCAAGCTATGCGCCACAAGTCTCTGCGCCGGCGCGATCGGCACCTTGATCGCAGCCACGGGCCCCAGGAGCAGCATTCCTTCCAATCTGGTTGCCTGGCATGCAGTGGTGCTCTGTTATTTGATCCTGTTTGCGATCTTCTTTTCGTCCTCACTGGGAATCCAGGAGACATTCGTCACCGTCTTCATCGTGGTGCTTATGCAACTGGCGGTTTCCTTTGCGCTGGCCAATTTTCTCGGCATCGGGCAGCCCATGGCACTGTTCTATGAGCGCTAGACGTGCATCTGAATCTCCAGCCACTTCTGCCCCTCATCCTTATCCCCCTTCCAATTATTCTCGTTATTCCATTTTGCCGCCCAGTCAAAAATCGCCTTTCGCTTGGCCGCATCATCCGGTAATTCCAGAGCCAGCGTCATTGAGATCCCCGCGCCAAACGCCACCACCTTCTTCGCGCCCATCTGATAAAACTGGTCGACCTTGAACAGCGCCTGCTTTTTGCTCAGGCCCATGACGGAATGTGAATCATTGGAGTTAAGCCAGTCCTTGGCTTCCTTGCCGTTTTGATCTTCGATCTTGGCAAGGATGGCCGCATCTCCCGGCTTGAGGTTCGGGTCCTGCGCCGCCGATTTTGGCGAAAAATGCTTGAGCCCAAACAGCGCGGCGATCACCACCGCCACCGCCACCACGCCCCAAATCACCAACTTGATTTTCCCAACCTGCTCTTCCCGGGTCTCCTTGCGCATCTTCACTGTTCGCAGCCCGGTAGGCGGAGTCGATTGAATGAGGGATGCCTGAACCGCAGGCTGCAGCGGGCTGCCACAAAACACGCACAAAGTAGAAGTCGCTTCAATCGTCTCATTGCAGTAAGGACATTGGAAATGCCTTCCATCCGCCAGCGCCACCGGCGATGCCATCGGCGCGGATTGAAACTCAGAAGCGCCTGCCGAGGGCTTGGCGGGTTCGTCGGCCAGATCGTACAGGTCGTTTGCTTCGACCGCCGGCTCGTTGGCGGGCACGCCGAACTCCTCCCCGCATTTGCACTTCACCTTTTTGCCGGCCAGCTCGGGCTTCCAGCGATACTCTTTCTGGCAACTTGGACATTGGATGACAGCCGGCATCACAACCTCCATGCCAAGTATCCGCGAATGTTAGGCTTCGGTAAAGACATTGCCATTTTGGATTGCGGATTTTCGATTTTGGATTTGCAGAGTGCGATTCTGCCCCGATCTTCAATCCAAAATCCGCAATCCAAAATCCCATCTCTGTCATACGATCATCGGCCTCAAAAACAAACTCACATCACGCTTTTCAAGCGACTTCTGCATCTGGGCCGGGGTCGGAAGTCTGCCCAGATATTCCAAAGCGACTTGATCCGTGAAATCGCTATTCCTTGTATAACGCAACTCACGTGTTTTATCCTGCATCACCGGCTCAAACCGACCGCCGTCCGATTCCCGCAAAAACTGAACCAGCCCCGCATGGCCTGCCCGCACCGCCCGCATCCCATGAACAAACGGATCGACCGCCTCTCCTTTCGGCAGCGCATGAAACAGCATCGCCCCCGAATCCAGCCCGCGCGAAAGCAAATGAATCGTCGCCCCCACCAGATCCGGCCTTCCGTCGTACATCGCCCAGAAATTCGTGCTGCTCCCCCGATAATAAGGCGAAACCCCCATGTGAATATTCAACGCCCGCCGCTCCACCAGAAAATCACACAACGCCCCTTTGATATAACTCGCCCCAAAAACCACAAACACATCCGACTTCAGCGCATCCCCAAAATCCGCCAGCTCCACCCGGCTCAAATCCCCCATCTTGATCGAAAGCCCCCTCGCATTCGCCGGCAGAAACCTCGCTCCCCCAAACACCTCCGCCTCCGCCGCGATCACGCGCGAAAAATAATCCTGCATCACCGCCGACTTCCGAAAAAAATCCTCCACCTGCCCTGGGAAAATCGTGTTGCATTCCTGAACAACGAAAAGACGATCGGAAATTGCACCAAGCGCCTCCACTAGCGCGACGTGACGAGGCTGATTGCTGGTGAAAACGGTAATCGTCATGGTAAATCCGAATGACCAAACCCGAATGACCAATGAATGACCAAATCCAAATGCCCAATTG
>DATAPK010000630.1:0-7003 GCA_036265245.1 Tepidisphaeraceae bacterium
CTTCGTGATCGGCGGGCACGGAATCGGATAGCTTTTTTCCAATTTCTCGCCATTGACGGCTTTAAGCGCGAGGCGAACACCGGAGCGGCCTTCTTCTTCCGGTTTTTGGTAGCTGGTGCCCGTGAGGGTGCCGGCTTTGATGGCGGCGATGGCGTCGTTGCTGCCGCCCATGCCGACGATGGCAATATCTTTTTTGCCGGCAGCGATACAGGCCTGCGAAGCGGCAAGCGCCTGCGGATCGCCATGCACATAGATTCCCTTCAGGTCGGGATATTTGCTCAGCAGCGTTCCGACCGCGGAGACCACTTTGTCATTGTTCCCTTCGTGGGGAATCTGTGCGACCAGTTTGACGTCGGGATAATCCTTCATGACGTCGGCGAGGGCTTTGGTGCGCGCGATCTGTGGGCCGGTGCCGAGGATTTGCTGGAACTCGGCGATCTGCCCCTTGCCGCCAATCGCCTTCATCAAAATTTTGGCAGAAGCGACGCCGCCCTGGTAAACATCCGTGCCGGTGTAAGTCACATAATCGCACCCACTGCCAACCTCACGATTGACGATGATGACCGGAATCTTCGCCGCATTCAGAGCGCGGACGGAATTCACCAGTCCGTCCGGCTTCATCGGCACGAGGCAAACCGCATCGACTCCCTGCGCAATCAGGTCGTTGATTTCCTGCGCCTGCTTCTGCACATCTTCGCCGGCGTCGACGATGGTGACAGTCGCGCCGTCGTTAAACGCTTCGCTGCGCGCGCCCGCCTGCATGCTTTCCCAGTAAGGATCATTGAGCGTCATCGCAAAGCCGATGCGGATGGGCTTTTTAGCGCCGGCTTGCGGTTTGGAGCAGGAAACCGTTGCCAGCGCAGACAACATGATCAGGCCAACAAAAACGTGATTAAGTCGAATCATATGATCCTCCGCAAATCGAGATGCACAAAGCTGATCCATGAACATGCCACTTGCCAGCCAAGGTTGCAAGGGCGCAGTCATCCAAGATGTAAGACTGCTTACCTACGCTCGCGGCTGATAGTGTGTTCAAAACAGGGGGCTTGAGTCCAATTTTTGCATTTGAAACACGCATCGACTGCCACGACGGTGATGCACTGGCGATGTTGGGGGGATTGCCATGATATCCGGTGAGCAATCGCTCGATCGAATCACAAACTTAGCCCTGTCTGAAATCTCTATTCGTCTGTAGCCGCGACGTCTGCGTCGCCTGATTTTTGGGTGATTATTCTATCGCAACGGGCGACGCAGGCGTCGCAGCTACAGTTTTCAGACAGAACCTAGAACTGCCCATGAAACTGATCCGCGTTGTCGTGCGTGATCGGCGGGCAGGCGATCGGATAACTCTTTTCGAGCTTCTCGCCGTTGATCGCTTTGATCGCGAGACGGATGCCTGACCGCCCTTCTTCTTCGGGCTGCTGGTAGCTGGTGCCGGTGAGGGTGCCGGCTTTGATGGCATCGATGGCACGGACGCTGCCGCCCATGCCGACGATGGCGATATCCTTTCGGCCGGCGGCGATGCAGGCTTGGGAGGCAGCCAGGGCCTGGGGGTCGCCGTGAACGTAGATTCCCTTGAGATCAGGATATTTGCTCAGCAGCGTGCCGACGGCGGCGACGACTTTGGCGTCGTTGCCTTCGTGGGGAATCTGCTCGACGAGTTTCACGTCGGGATAATCTTTCATCACATCAGCGAGGGCTTTGCTGCGCGCGATTTGCGGGCCGGTGCCGAGGACTTGCTGGAACTCGACGATCTGCCCTTTGCCGCCGATGGCGGTCATGAGAATTTTCGCGGAGGTGACGCCGCCGGCATAAGTGTCGGTGCCGGTGTAAGCGACATAATCACAGCCGTCGCCAATCTGCCGGTTGACGATGATGACAGGAATCTTGGCGGCGTTGAGGGCGCGGACGGAATTCACCAGGCCATCCGGTTTCATCGGCACGAGGCAAACCGCATCGACGCCTTGCGCGATCAGGTCGTTGATCTGCTGGGCCTGCTTCTGCACATCTTCCTCGGCGTTGAGGATTGTCACCGTCGCGCCGAGTTTGGTCGCTTCATCGCGCGCGCCGATCTGCATGTTCTGCCAATATGGATCGTTCAGGGTCATCGCGAAACCGATGTGAATCTCTTTCTTGCCGCTGGCCTGGGGTTTGGAGCAGGAGAAGGCACAAAGTGAGATCACGAACATCAGCACGAGACAAAAGCGATTGAGTCGAATCATAATTTCTCCGCGAGTCATTGTTTTCTGCGTTTGAACCATGCGTCAAGGGCAACGACGGTGACGATGATCAGGCCGGTGATGAGCTGGCGATAGTGGGGATTAACGCCGTCTTGGGTGAGGAGTTGCTCGATGGTGGCTAGGAGGAAAAGGCCGACGACGGTGAGGAGCAATCCGCCGCGACCGCCGCTGAGCGGGGTGCCGCCGACGATGACGGAGGCGATGACGATCATCTCGCGGCCTTGATAGTCCGATGCCTGCGCAGTGCCGGAAAGAGCTGTCCAGATTAACGCGGTGACGGCGCAGGTGATTCCAGAAATCACATAAGTGGCGGCGGTGATGGCGCGGACGTTGATGCCCGCAAGCCAGGACGCTTTGGCGTTGCCGCCGGTGGCATATACATAATGTCCCAAGCGGGTGAGGCGCAGGAGATAGAGGCAGATCGCGAGGATCGCGATGTAGATGATCACGGGCATGGAAAGCGGAATACCGAACGGGTGGATGTGGCCCCAGTAAATGAAGCCGAAGAGATCGTTGAAGCGCTTGGGAATGCTTTCCGATTGTCCGCCGCTGGTGAGAACCAAACCAATGCCGCGGAAGACGAACATGGTACTGAGCGTGACGACGAATGGGTTTACATCGACGTAGGCGATCAAAATACCATTGATGGGCCCCAGCAGTGCCCCGACAAGGACCGTGATGCCCGCCGCTAAAGGAATCGCAATCCAAGGTGGAAGGCCTACAAATAATTTAAGCATCAGGACGGCGACCACGCCGCAGACGGCGGTGATCGATCCGACGGACAGATCAAATCCGCCGGCAATCATGACGAACGTCATGCCGCAGGCGATGATGCCGATGGGGGCGGCGTAGGTCAGCAGATTGTCAAACCAGTTGGGAATGCTTCGCGCGTGCAGCATCGAAATCGCGGCGAGGATGAGGGTGAGCAGCAGGATGGAGATTTGCTGCAGGCCGCGGAATCGCTTGGCACGCGCACTGGATTTTGGAGAGATGGATTCGACGGCAGTTGCGGTCATGCGGCGGCCTCGGCGAGACAGAGGGAATAGAGTTTTTCTTCGTCAGCGTCGTGGCCGGGGAGTTCAGCGATCAATTGGCCGTCGCGTAAAACGAGAATTCGATCGGCTAGTTCGGTGATCTCGACGAATTCTGAAGAGATGAGAATGATGCCGCAGCCTTGCTCGGCCAGATCGACGATAAGGCGATAAATCTGGGCTTTGGTGCCGACATCAATGCCCTGGGTGGGCTCATCGAAGATCAAAACGCGCGGTTTGCCGGCGAGGACTCGGCCGACGATCACTTTCTGCTGATTGCCGCCGCTGAGCAATTGAATTTCTCGCTCAGGTGCAGGCGGATTGACTCGCATGCGGTCGATCATTTTTATCGCAAAGCGGCGCTGTTCGCTGCGACGGAGAAATCCGCCGGCGGTTGAGAATTTTGGCAGCACCGAGGCGGTGATATTTTCGAGAATCGATCGGCCGGTAATGTTGCCGTCGCGTTTGCGGTCCTCGGGCACCATGTAAATGCCGAGTCGCTGACATTTGCCGGGACTGCGGGATGCGATTCGTTTGCCTTCGAGAGCAACCGTGCCGCTTGCGTGATCGGCGCCGAAGATGGCTCGGACGATTTCAGTTCGGCCCGATCCGACCATGCCGGCGATGCCGAGGATTTCGCCGGCGTGAAGATCGAAGGAGATTTCTCTGCCACTGGGACTCATCACATCGCGCACTTCGAGAATCACCGATCCCGTTTGATGGCGGCGTTGCGGGAAGACATCCGCCAAATCCCGGCCGAGCATGAGTTGTGTCAGATCGGAGAGACGACAATCCGCCATCTGGCATGTCGCGGCTTTTCGGCCATCGCGAAGCACTGTCACGCGATCGCAAATGCGCGGTAGTTCCGCGAGGCGATGCGAGATATAGATGACGCCAAGGCCACGGCGTTTCAGATCGGAGATGACGGCGAAGAGCGCATCGACTTCCTTATTGCCAAGCGAGGCGGTGGGTTCGTCGAAAACCAGCAGCTTGGCGTTGCGATGAATCGCGCGGGCGATCTCCACCATCACCTGGCTGGCGGCGCTGAGTTGATCCACCGGCTCATCGATGGGCAAATCAAACTGGAGATAATCCAGAACTCTCTGCGCCTGGCTCCGAATTGCCGCGGCGTCGATCGTGCCGGGCATGGGGCCGGCGGGTTCCTGGCCCAGCAGAATATTTTCTGCGACGGTAAGATTCGGCAGGACGCTGAGCTCCTGATAAATCACCGCAATGCCCATCGCCAGCGCCCGGCGAGGATGATCGATGCGAACGGATTCGCCGGCGAACGAAATCTCACCGCGATAATCCGAAAACCGCCCGGCGAGCACTCCCATCAGCGTGGATTTGCCGGCGCCGTTTTCGCCAATGAGTGCATGCACTTCGCCGGGGCGTACTTCGAGATCGACATCTTGTAATGCCGGAACTCCCGAGAACATCTTAGTGATGGCGGTCATCTGGAGGATGGGCGAAGTGCTATTCAAGCGTTTATCTATGGTTCAATGCTTAACGTAGTGGAGAAAATATCCGGCCAGCGCCTTCAACGGAAGGCAGGCCGCGGAGGATGTGGATTGGGCAGATAGAATTATGTGGCTTGGGGCAGTAGATCAGACGAGAGAAACCGCAACGGTTCGAGCCTGGGCGTGATGTCGCTTTGGCCGGCGTCCTGGCCAACCAGTAGCGGGTCGGGGGCGTAGACGTTGTAGTAAGGCATGAGTCCGCCGAAAACGACATCGCAATGGTGGGTTTGGTCGTCACGCCAGAAGGATGCGAGCATTCGCAATAGCGGTTCACGCACGGCATAAGCGTGGCAGCGAATGGCCCCGGTGCATTCCACCACGCCGGGCGATACGGGAATGGGCGACGACAAATGCTCGGCGCCGAGCATCAGGCCGTGCCAGTCTTGCGGAACACGCGACAAAAATGCCTCGGCGTGCCGGGGGAAATCGTCAACCGGATACGCATCGTCTTCCAGCACCAGCAGGGATGAAATACCATCAGCAATCGCGCTTTCCAGAACGGCGCGGTGCGACAGCAGGCAGCCCCAGGCACCGCGGCTCTCTTTCCAGGTTGCGGGGGGAGACACCGTTAAGCCGTCAACCCCCTCAAACCGCTGCGGCGTGGCAAAGGGCCAGTTGCCTTCCAAGCGTTTTGAAAATCTTGCGAGCCGATCCGCGCGGCGGGCCAGGTTGATCACCACGACGCGATCAAACAGGCTCGCCAAGGGCCTGGTGCCCTGGTCACAAATTGAATGTATCGATGCGGGCGACAACCGAAACCTTGCTAAAACTGAATGGATTATCGGTCGATGGGGTGCGGATCATTTAGCGGTTGGAGATTTAATCTGATTTTTGAGGATATTCAGCAGGAACCGGATAAGGGAACGTTTTGCTGCCCGCAATAATATGAAATACAAGAATCGCGAGACCGACTTTCGGCTCGAGCAGTTTCAATTCGTTTCCCGCCAGCACCAGTTTGCCGGCGGCAGCGGCTGCAGTGAACGGAAAGAGGGCGTTCTCAATGCCATGCTTGTTGCAGACTTCATAAAACGGCTTTTCAAATCGGGTTAACTCCGGCAAATAATTTTTGGCATCGGCAGGAATCGCGCTGATGTCCATTTCCTTCGGGTTCAACCGATTGCTTGCGGCAAAGCTGAAGACAAAATGGTTCATGGTTTGATATTGTTCATCCGGCACTGCTCCCAAAACAACCGTGCCAGGACCAATTTGCTTCTGATTGGCGGGTGAAGCGCGAAGCAACATCAGACCAGCCATCTCAGCAGCCAGTATGATATCCTTTTTGATATCCACGCCAGTGAGCTTGGTGAGAAACTCCCCGGCGGCATTGTTGATCGCTGGATAATTCTTCTGGACTGACTCGAGAATGTTCATGGTTGCTGCCATCCTCTTTACCCGCGATCGGGTTGGCAAGCAGAAATCTTCATCAAAGGGGAAACTCAAAGCTCATGCAGCCGAGGCAGAATTGAGATACCTGCAGGCCGGTGTTTCCCAGTCTTACGTAATCCATTTTGATTCTCCGGTCACATCATAAGCATGACACATCGCTGGCAATCCACGATGATCAAAAGCAAAAACCCACGGATGGCGATCCGTGGGCTTTCGTTTGCTTTGCAGTTGATTTGGTGAATTACACTAGCGCCAACTTCGGCATCTTCGTCGCACGGAGTTGCGCCAGCGCGAAGACCGCCGCCTCGCGCTCGCAGGAGCCGATCACCGTGCCGTGCCGCGCATCGGCGTTGCGCGAGGGATTGAGCGTTTCGCCAACCGGGCCCCACGTGGCGCGATAACATTTGAAAACCAGATTGTGCTTGATCTGAAGTTCCAGGCCGGCCTGGGTGAATTCACGTTGGATGGTCAAAATGCTGGGGAACTTACGGCCCTCGGCGTCCGTTTCGAGTTCGGCATCCATCGGCGGAAGCCAACCGGTTTCGTAAAGACGCTCGATTGCATAATCCAGATTCATCGAATGCTCCTTCCAAGGCCAAAAACTCCGCGCCACACGGAGAAAGAGGGGCAAATAGCCTAATCGCGGCTATCACAATATGCCACCAATTTTGTGCCCGGCGACAAGAAAACGCAGCCTCCCCAAACAGGGGTTATGGGAGATTTTATTTTGGCCTAAACTCTGAAATAGGGTCAATTTGTGCGGGAATGCTCTTTGAGAATCCCGAGCAACTCCCTGAAATTAAAAGGTTTGCGCAAGTATTTTATA
>DATAPK010000631.1:0-2967 GCA_036265245.1 Tepidisphaeraceae bacterium
GACAACCTCTCCATCTTCTACCGCGAAGCCGGGCCGAAGGATGCGCCGACGATTCTCCTCCTTCACGGCCTCCCCTCCTCCTCCCGCATGTTCGAGCCGCTATTCTCTCGCCTTGCAAATCAATTCCACCTGATCGCCCCCGACTACCCCGGCTTCGGCCACAGCGATGCCCCTACCCCAAAAGATTTTTCCTATACCTTCGACCACATCGCCGCCGTCATGGATCACTTCACCGAAGCCCTGAACCTGCAAAAATACACCCTCTATATGCAAGACTACGGCGGCCCCGTCGGATTCCGCATGACCTTGGCTCACCCCGACCGTATCGAAGCCCTCATCGTCCAGGATGCCGTCACCCACAACACCGGCCTTGGCGCCAACTGGAAAACCCGCCGCGCCTTCTGGGCCGACCGCCCCGCCAACGAAGCCGCCCTGCGAAAAAATCTCCTCTCGCTCGAAACCACCCGCACGCGTCACCTCGGCAACGACCCGAACCCCGAACGATACGACCCCGATCTCTGGACCGATGAATACGCCTTCCTCAACAAGCCCGGCCAAGCCGACATCCAAAGCGATCTCTTTTACGACTATCGCACCAACGTGGATAACTACCCCAAGTGGCAAGCCTGGATGCAAAAAACTCAGCCGCGACTGCTGGTTCTCTGGGGCAAGTACGAATTATCCTTCGACCCCAGCGAGCCCGAATCGTATCGTCGCGATGTTCCGAGCGCTCAAGTTCACATCCTCGACGGCGGCCACTTCGCCCTAGACACCGCCGCCGATGAAATCGCGGAGCTGGTTCGCGGGTTCATGCTAGAGAAACAGTAGGCCGGGTTAATTACAAATTATCCAAACACCAACCTCTGTCTGTGATCCTAACCAACCCGACGAACCCCTTCTCCCCCGGAGGTCTCCGCATGCTCCGATATGCTCCATTATCCCTTCTTATTCTATTAGCATTAGCCGCATGTTCCGCCACCGCACAAAATCAGCCTCAGGATCATCTCCTGGACGGCGTAATCGATTTCCATTGCCACTCCGGCCCCGATGTTCTCGGCCGATTGATCAACGACTTTGAACTCGTGCGTCAGGCAAAGGCCGCGGGCATGCGCGCGATCGTTTTGAAAAACCATTACACGATGACCGCCGACCGCGCCCAGCTCGCCATGCAGGAAATCGGCGGCATTGAAGTCTTTGGCGGAATTACTTTGAACCTTTCCGTCGGCGGGCTGAACCCCGAAGCCGTCCGCAAGATGATTCAGATGGACGGTCGCCGCGGGCGAATCGTCTGGCTCCCCACATACGACGGCGAAGCACAGGTCCGCGCCTCCGGCGAAAACCGCCCATTCATCGCCGTGGTCAAAGACGGCCAGCCGGTGCCGGAGATAGCGGAAATCTTCAAACTCATCGCCAACCACGACCTGATTTTTGAAACCGGCCACAGCGCCGCCGCCGAATCGCTCATCCTCATCGATGCCGCAAAAAAAGCCAGCGTCTCAAAAATCATCGTCACGCACGCGATGTCCGTTCCCGGCGGCGCCAGCGACGAGCAACTCAAACAAATGGCCGATCTCGGCGCGATCATCGAATGCACCTGGCTCGCCCAACTCCCCGGCGCCCAACCGCAAACTCAACCCGCGCCAAGCACGCCGCAGCGACACATCACGGTCGCGGAATACGCGCGCGTAATCAAAATGCTCGGCGCCGAGCACGTAATCATCTCCTCCGACATGGGCCAGATGCGCAATCCGCCTCATGTGAAGGCGATGCGGGATTTCATCCTGGCGTTGAAAACAGAAGGTTTGAGCGATGAGCAGATCGACTTGGTCGCCCGAAAAAATCCCGCCAGGCTGTTGGGATTGGACCCTTAGAATGACCGGACCAAAACCCAGCCATACCACCGCTGATAAAATCGCCAATCCATTTCGTCGTTCTCACTTCCCTCCGACAGTGCCATCCAGAAATTCAAATGTTGGCGCCATCTGCGTAACCATGAACGCAGGCCCCTCATGCCCCGCCCCCGCCAAAACCGTCAGTGTCGATTTCGCCCCCGCCTTCACCAGAGCATCGTTAAGCCGCTTCGCTTGCTCCACCGGAATGAGCGTATCTGCGTCACCGTTGACGATTCTGAAAACGGGCAGCGTCTTGGCCGAAGGCAGATACGTCGCAATGCTTAATTTCGGCGGAAGACGTTCCACCGCTCCAAACCACACCACACACGCCTGCACCGCACTCGAAACCTCGGCGTTGCCCAAAGCCGGATCGTCGAAGATCGTGGGCTGATCTCCAGTCACGCCGATGATCGCAGCCATATACCCCCCGGCCGAATTGCCCCAGACCGCAAACCGATTTGGGTCGATGTTATATTTTCCCGCGTTCGCCCGCAGAAACCGCACCGCCGCCTTCCCATCCTGGGTCGCCGGCAGCACGCCATTCATGAACGAAGTCGCAAGCCGATAGTTCAGGCTCACCACCGCATACCCCTTCGCCACGAGCCCGGCCACGTTGGGAACTTGAACCTGCGAAATCCCATAAGGCCCCCTCGGTTTCGGCGGCGGTCCAAAATCCCGCCGCGGCATCGAGTGCTTATCGCCAACCGTGAAACCCCCGCCGTGTATCCAGATCACCAACGGCGCCGCCGCATCACCCTTCGCCGGCAGATACAAATCGAGCTTCTCGGCTGACGATTTCTCAGCGTACGCCAAATCCACGATGCTTGGCTTAATGTCCGGCCACGCTTGTTGTTCTGTCGTCGCCATGGGTGCCGTTGATGGAGCTATTTGCGGCGGACTCGCGCTCGCGTTTGCCCACAAACACATCAATGCCAGCATAATAATTGGAAACAGGAATGTATTCATGAGTGATTCCCGAAATGTTTCGGTCTAAATCGACGTGAGTACCCAACTTTCGTTCATCTATCTGATCTATACTGGTGCCTTAATCCACACCTACAGGGGAATTATAAAA
>DATAPK010000632.1:0-3673 GCA_036265245.1 Tepidisphaeraceae bacterium
AGAATGGCGCACGCATAGCAAGTATATTTGAATTGCTCAATTGCCTCTTGAAATCCCTCAGCAACGCTCCGAAATGATCCAGGCATTAATTCCATTAACGGATACTTCAGCTTTTCTTCTGCAGATTTGTAGAATGATCAAATATCGCGCGACACCGGTTGAATCCTCTTCCGACCAAAGCGCAACTCCGCAAGTTCCCGAATCCACGGACATCGAACTTCTGTAGATGTGCTTCCTCGCAAATCATTGGGCAACCACCACCCATACAACGTCCAAATCAAATGATGTGCAATCACAATCGGATTCGACATGGCAATCGACTTCCTGCCGCTTGCGGCTTAGCGCTGCGACGCGCTCCCCAACCCCAGTTGAATCCGCTCAATCCCATGCAAAATATCCTTCGCCGATCGATATGTCGGATGCGCCGGATCGCGCGGCCGCAAAATCTCGCTCGTCAACTTCGCCAAATCCCTCGCCGATTCGCTCTTCGGATCGTACTCAATCAAACCGGCCAGATCAGGATTGGCCTGCGGTGAATTGAACTGCAGGGCGAGATAAAAAAGGTCGGCCGCTTTGTCGGGTTTGTTGCAGCCTCCTTTAATCACCTGGCTGGTCACCTGACCCGAAAGCGTCATCTGTTCCATCATCTTCTGAATCTGGCTGGTGCGCATCAATTCGCCGAAAAGGGACTGAAGCAACGGATTTTGCGAAAGATCTTCGTCATCGCGCACGGATGACCCAAAATCCACGAAGCCCACTCCTTGTGGCGTGATGACAAAATTATCCAGCCGCAAATCGAGATGGATCACGCGGGCCATATCGTGAACAACGCGCAAAAGGTCGGCGCTTTGCCGCGCAAATTCCATGTGTGCCAGCGGCTCGCCGCCATTGCGCAGCCAATTCATCCGCATCCGCCTGACAAAACCGCGATCGTCCTTTTCCATATCGATCAATCGCGGCACGCGCTGATTGTACGGCGCTGGCAGATGCTCCTGGAGCACCAGCAAAAAACCCGCCTCGCGCGTCAAAAACGTCGGGAAAATTTTCTCAGTGAATTTCTTCGCCAGGCGAAGCAGCCCCGAAGCAGGATAATCCGGATGCTTTTTACTGAGGCGATCGACCAGCACCTCAAGGCTGGGCACTTCCTTGCGGACAACGATCGGGTCAGCCGGATCGGAATGCCGCTCCAATTGAACCTGATAAGTGAAACGATTCGTGGTTTCACCCGGCGAGATCAGATCGACCTTGCGGGCGACAACCGCGTGAATCTTTTTCGACAGTAACGGAATCGGCCAGCGGCCTTCACGCACATAAGTCGGCCCGCGCTCAATCGCAAAACCGTGACGGCTAAAACGTTCCGCCCAGGATGCGACCTCTTTTTCCTGTCGCGACGCCAGCAGACACAATCCGCCCCAGCGAAGTTGCTTGAAGATTTTTTTCGGTTCGCGCGCCTGCTCCGGCGTCGCAAAAACAAAATCGTGCAGCCCATCGCGCGTCGGCTTGGCGTCGGCAAATCGTTTGAACTCTGGATCGTCGCGAAGAAGCTTGGCGGCAACGCTTTGACAAAGCGGCGCAATCGAATGCGGGCACTGAGCATCCCCGGCATGAGTCACGGTCGCGTCCATGCAATCAAGATCGATGCTTTCCGCCAGGATCGGCATCGGGACCCTTATTAGTACGTTATATTCGCCGAATTGGGTATAAAAATCCGAAAAAAGACCGCCTCACCCAAGGCCATCTGGCAGGGCTGATAAAATCGTCCGCCTATGCGGTAATGTCCCCTTCGCATCTTCGTGAGCCGGCGAGCATGCTCGCCGCTCACTCTCCCCCTCTGATCCTCACGCAGATGAATCCCCCGACGGCGGCTCATTGCCATTGCTCGGCGAAGAAACCGGCGCCGGTTCAGAGGCTGGCGAAACCGTTGTCACCGTCGTCGATGTCACCGTCATCGTCTGCCCCACATCGGCAAATTCATCGTCCGCCTGCTCGATATAAACGTCATCCAACTCCGTCGCATCCACTTCATTGCGCATCAGGAAATAAATGATCGTGTTGGCCGAGAGATAGAAGCTGATCGCGAACGCGCCCACCAATCCAATGGCGAGATAAACCCAGAGCATAATCAGAAACGCGCCCACCTTCTGCCCCGGGCCAAGGGGCCAATAGTTGATGTCGTAGGTCAGACTCCCCACCGTCGCTGGCGCCGGCCAGATAACGTTCCACAGCGAAGCTGTGTTGTCGGCGTGCGTCACAATGAACAGGCCAACAAATTTATGTGTCAGCGTGAGCATCATCTCAAGGAAGAACCGCACGAATAGATAACAGATCGTTCCGTAAATCAGCGAGACGATGCTGTAGAACGCCATGCGCCACGGGCGAGCATAAATGTAACTGAAGCTGCGCGAGATCGCGTCGAAGCTGTCGGAGCCTTCCACCGCAATCGTCGGATACATCAAATTAAACCCAGCCCCCGTGCCAAGCGTCACCAGCGTCATCACAAACCCGGCGATCAATGCAACAAAAAAGAGCGCGCCGACAGCGATCGGCCCGACAAACGGAATATTCGCGATGAACCCGCCGACCGCGATCACCAGGCCCACCGTGACGATAATCAACAGCGGAATGATCGGCGCGGAAAGGAAACTGAGGAATTTCGATGTCGAAAATCGCAGCGCATGGCGGATGGAGATCTTTTCATCGCGGGCCACATGCACCGCCGCGATGCGGGCAATCGCTCCGCCGAAGATCGACCAGATACACAGCTTGTAGAGGAAAAAAATCGTGAAGAAAACCCAGTGATTTTGGATCGCCCAGGCCGGGGCGAAGATCGCGAAGGCCTTGATCGCATCCACCACCCCGCCGTCGCCAAGCCAGTTGGATTGCCGCACGCTCGCCACCATCTGGTTGAGCATCTCAAGCTCAAAATTACAGAAGGTGTCGAATAGCCCGATCCCTTTGATCGCCTGTGCATTCTGCCAGTCAGAAGCAGCCGAGGCATAAGCCAGCGCAATCCGGCCATCCCTGTTCTGCAGCGCCTCCGGCGTTTTCGCGTCGGCGGGAAGATGGTCGTAATAGTCTCGCGCCGCGCTCAACTCTTTGCTCAGCGAATCGTTGATCGACCATTTGATGTCAGCCAGCCCGCCGTTGTCTTTGCCGATCGCATGCAGCCGGGCTTTATAAGCATCGACAACCTCTTTGCGTTGCTCGTCGCGCTGGCGGGAAAATTCGACGGACGGATTCGCCGCCCCCTGCGACATGCCGTAAATCCCGATTTCATTGGGGACCGCCGAATAATTTTCCGGCCAGATGCCGTCCAGAACCTTCCCGCCGAAATAAATCAGCGCCAGCGCAATCAGCGCCAGAAACAATTTCGACGGATGAATGGCAACGCGAAAGCCTCGAAACAGATTGACGAACGGAAATGTCGCTTTCCAGTCGATGCCACGGATCATCTGCGGTTCATCCGCCATAACGATTCCTCTTTCAGTCTCGCGAATTGTGTAATACCGGTTGCATTATAGTGGCGGTGCCACGAGGTTCAAACGGGCGAAGTGTAGCAAACCCAAACTCATTGCCGGTCATCACGAGTTTGCCTCGGATTCCCCATCGTGCGATTCGTCATCCCGCATAACGGGAATCTGATACTTTTCTCCAAGCCAGCGCCCCAGATCGA
>DATAPK010000633.1:0-5377 GCA_036265245.1 Tepidisphaeraceae bacterium
TCAAAGGCATGCATAAAGCAGTTGTCTGTGGTCTGGTTATCGGCAGGGCAAAAAGTCGACTGGCTGGCGACTTTGGCCAATTCCGACATACAACCCACCCTGTCATTCCGGACCACGCCCAACCCATTCGGTTAAGCACAACCCATGCTCCGAAATAAACATTGCTTGGCAGACTCCACCTATGAAGGGCAACTACGAAGACGGACTCCAAACCTTTTCGCGCAAAAGCGAAGGTTTTACACTCATTGAATTACTGGTAGTAGTAGCAATCATTGCGATCCTTGCCGCGATGTTGCTGCCAGCATTGAGCAAGGCCAAATTCAAAGCTCAAGGAATCCAATGTTTGTCGAACCATCGGCAACTCACATTGGCTTGGCGTCTGTACGCTGAAGACAATCACGAGTTGATTACCTATGCGAGCGATGATGGTTCGCAGAGCATAAACAATCCCCACAACTTGCGTGCCTGGACATGGACGCACATGGACTACACAACCAGCCCCTACAACTATGATCCTACAATCGATCTGATGCAGCGGCCGCTATGGCCATATTCAAAAAGCATCGGAATTTACAAGTGCCCCGCTGACCATTCGAAAGTCAAGGGCCAGGATGGGCAGTTGCACGACCGAGTCCGGACCATGTCTATGAACCTTTACCTCGGAGGTTTCGCGCCTGACAGAGCGGCACCCCCCGATGCTCCAGGAACCGATGGTAATGTCCCTTTTGCAAAAGGTTTTTGCATTTACAGCAAAATGGGTGATCTCAACGGTGGCATGCCTAGCCCTGGACCGGCCAAGACCTGGGTTTTTCTGGATCAGCGTGAAGACAGAATCAATTGGGGCAATTATATGACTGACATGACAGGTTTTCCCGACAAGCCGGCCCAATACGAGTTCGACCAGGACATGCCCGGATTTTACCATCATTTTGCCGCCGGTTTTTCATTCGCGGACGGACATTCTGAAATCCACCGGTGGAAGGACTCGCGAACGACTCCACCACTCAATTTCGACGTTCAGATTTCGAGTAAGGTCTATGCACCGCGTGACGTGGATGTTGCGTGGCTACAGGACCATACCGTCCGCCCTAAAAACTGGAGCGGGGACTAACTCCCACTTACAAAGCGCCCTGGCATTGATGGGGGTGCTCGCGTATGCCAAATTTGCTTTACATTCAGTTGGCTTCATTTGACTCCTTACGGTTAAGCATTCCCACTTTGCCGTTTCAGATCCTGAGTAACAAACAACCCACAAGAAGTACTCCTAACTATGAAGACATCCGTTCGACCGTTCGTCGCGGCGTCCACCCTGGCGCTGGCTTGCATAGCCGCCTCTGCGGCTGATTATCAAACAACCGTTTCGGGCTTCGGTCCGCTCGGTTATTGGCGTCTGGATGAAACCACCACCGCTCCTGCGGTCAACAAAGTTTCAAACGTCGGTAGTCTGGGCAGCAGTGCCGATGGGATGGTAGTACTGGATGTCGGCAAAGGTGAGCCGGGTGTTGTAGGCAACTCCATTCGGCTGAACAATCCAGGTCCAACTACTGGCTACGCTGGTTCGAAGGTAGATGTCCCGTACAACGCGGGCTTGAATCCAGTCCCCCCATTTAGCATTGAATTTTGGGCCAAGCCCAACAGCCTCGCTGGCACCGACAGCACCGGCGTCTGCCCGCTTTCATCATTCGACCCAAATAATTTCGGCGGCGCTAATCGCTCGGGTTACCTTTTTTATGTCAATAACTCGGGAACCTGGCAGTTCCGACTGGGCACAGTCGGAGGATACGCGGGAATCTGCACTGCTTCGGGCGCGAATGCCACTCTAGGAGTCTGGCAACACATCGTAGGAACTTACGACGGAGCAACTGCGCGACTGTACGTTAACGGTAATTTGGCAGGCAGTACCGCAGCCTCGGTAGCGGATTGGACTCGCAACACGGAAATGGCGCTTCGTCTGGGTGGGACGGGACTGCAGGGGAATCTGTCAGACGGCCCGCTCATCTCAGTCGCAGGTTACGCTGGCAATCGCCAGTTTGATGGCTGGCTGGATGAAGTCGCGGTGTATCCAAGTCTCCTTTCGGCTTCGCAAGTCAAAGCGCATTTCGACGCGGCGACGACCAACAACGCGGGCTATGGGGCGCAAATACTTGCGAACGGGCCGGTGGGTTATTGGCATCTCGACGAGCCAGCCGTGACCGCGCCCAACCCAAGCACGTTTCCAGTTCTGGCCAATGTCGGCTCGCTCGGCAGCGCTGCCGATGCAACCAACACCTGGGGAAGCCTGACCGCTCAGGCCGGTTCCGGGTATGGCGGTTTGGGCGTCGCTAATAAAGCTTGTCTGATGAACGGTGAGGCAGGTGGAATAAATGTCAAAGATGCTCCCGGCCTGCATTTCTCCGGAAACGTCACGCTTATGGCCTGGGTCAAACCGACAGTGAAGGATTTTTTCCGCGACATCATCGCGCACGGCTGGGCAGGAAATTATGCAGAAACATTTCTACGCATCTCTCGCAACAACGGAGACGTTTTCCCGGCTCAGGGGTATGGAGACGGAACCAACTACTATGAAATCGGAACTTCCGATGGCAACTTCTATTATGATGCCGCCTATTA
Source organism: Tepidisphaeraceae bacterium (assembly GCA_036265245.1). GTDB lineage: Bacteria > Planctomycetota > Phycisphaerae > Tepidisphaerales > Tepidisphaeraceae > DATAPK01. The sequence goes on from DATAPK010000633.1 coordinate 2,611, forward strand.
CCCGATCCCTGACGGAGACATCGGGAATTGGGTGTTCATAGCGGGCACTTTCGACGGAGCGAATTGGAACTTGTTTCGAAACGGCAAGCTGGTCGCATCGATTCCGGCGGACCCGCTCGATAGCGGAGCGCTGGATGTGACAAACGCGTGGACGATCGGCTCGCGCGCCTATGAAACCTCGAGTGCGCAAAATTTTGGTGCAGTTGGGCTTTTCTTTGGCGGCGGAATTGACGAGCCGGCGATTTTCAACACCGCCCTCTCCGAAGCCAACATCAATGCGATCTACAATTCGGCACAAGTACCTCCAGTAATTACTCGCGCGCCTGCGCATCCGATCGGCACAGTTTATCGGAATGCCTCCGCCTCATTGGACGTTTGGGCCGAAGGAAGCCCGACCCTGGGTTATCTCTGGCTTAGCAACGGCATTTCGACGGGAGTAACCACGACGAATATGACACTGAACAATCTTCCAGCCGGAAACCTGACAATTTCCGTGGTTGTCACGAACCTCTACGGCTCCGCCACTGGTGCGGTTACATTCCCGGTGATTGCTTCCCCACCCCTAATTGTGCAGCAGCCTGCGGCGGAAACACGCTTTAACGGGCGTCCCTTCAGCTTCTCAGTATCGGCCCTGGGAAGTTTGCCGTTGAGCTATCAGTGGAATACCAACGGCGTTCCGATTTCGGGAGCCACATCGCCAACCTACGCAGGAATCGCAAGTGCTGCGACTGCGCTCAGCTACAGTTGCACGGTGACGAACCAGGACGGCATCTCCAACAGTGTCGCGGTCGCTCTGACGGTACTTCCGATCCCGGGCGGATACGCGGGTGCCGTGTTGGCTGATGGTCCCGTGTCTTATTGGCGTTTGGGAGAAAGCAGTGGGACCGTTGCCCACGACTACTACGGCGGCAACGACGGAAATTATTTCAGCGCAACGCTCGGACAGCCGGGCTATTCGGCCATCGACTCGGATACAGCCGTCTCGTTCTCCGGTGGATTGAACTCGTACGTCGGCAATATCACCGGCTCCGGCGTGCTCTTTTCGGGCAAGACTAATTTCACGATTGAACTTTGGGCCAACGGTCCTTCAGGCCAAAGTGATGAATCAACCCTCATCGCCAAGGGCAGCGGCTCCTCCGGCACTCTGGCTACCGAACAGTTCTCGATTGATATCGCTGGAGGGAATTATCGCTTTTTTACTCGCGGCGGCGGCAACACTTTCTATGAAGCGGATGCTACAACCGGCCCCAACAACACGTGGCAGCATATCGTAGGCGTATATGACGACGCTGCCAGCACAATGCACATCTATGTTAACGGCGTCGATCAGGGACAAGGCGGGACACGTGCAGCCGGTGTGCGCAGTTTCTTGAATCCTATTTCGATTGGCTCAAAACACCTCGGTAACGATCCGAATTATGACGGCGCATTTGCGGGAGCGGTCGATGAAGTCGCCATCTATCCCTACGCGCTGAGCGCTCCGCAAGTACAAGCGCACTACTCGGCTGCCTACGGCCCAAGTCTGCCGCCGACCATCAGCATCGAACCGACTTCGCTGACCAATTACGTTACGTTGCCCGGCTCTTTCTCGGTCGGCGCGTACGGGACCGTGCCGCTTACCTATCAATGGTTCAAGGGCGCTTCGCCCCTCTCGGATGGCGGAACTATTTCCGGCACCAGCAGCGCGAAATTGACGATCAACCCGCTGGCACTCGCAGACGCCGGCAATTATTCAGTCAGGATCAACAACGTGAATGGCACGACCAATAGTACCGTAGTTTCACTCACAGTGCTTTCCGCGCCGACGACGCCGCCGTCGATACCAGGTTTGGTCATGCATCTGACGTTTGATAATACGCTCGTCGATGCTACCGGCCGCGGCAATAGCGCTACGAGTATGCACACCACGTTTACGGCCACCAATACCGTCGCTCCGACTTATGCCTCGGACGGCAAGCTGGGTCAGGCTTTCCACTATTCCTCAGATATGGGTCCGCCCCTGGGCGACGGAAATGGCAGTCCGACGACGACGAATAACTTCTATGCCACACTCGGTGTGCGGCCAGATCTGCTATTCGGCACCGACATGAGCTTCACCATAGCGTACTGGATCCGATTGCCAGCCAATTACACTGGTGGCGACTTGCCGTTCTTCACCGATACAGTGAATTCCACTTTCGGCTCAGGCTACGTGCTCGCGCCTTCGTTTGGTCCGGATGCAGTGGGGGCTAGTACCGGGACGGCCCCTGGCGGTTGGGCGATGTCTGTGTTCGACGTTGCGGGAGCGGGAGCAGGCTACTACGGTGAAATTGGCTCGATCAACGACGGTAATTGGCACCATCTCGTGCACGTTATACAGCGCGGCGTCGGCACCGTCACTTATCTCGACGGGGCCGTGGCCAAGGCTTCAAAACAGGCTGGCACGTCTGTTGGCGCAGCCAGCGGCTCACTCGATTCCACGCCGCCCAATCCAGCAACCATTGGCCAGGATCCAACCGGCCACTACGGTGAAACGGGTTCGGGCGATATTGATGACCTCGGGGTATGGCGCAAAGCGCTGACTCCACTGGAAGCTGCATCCCTCTACGCCGCAGCCTCAATTAACGGGCAAAGCTTCGCCGGCACCTATCCCACGGCCATTACCGTTGAGGTTTTGCCTGGACATCAATTGCGGTTGAGCTGGCCGTACGGAATCCTGCAATCGGCAACTTCGGTTACAGGGCCATACACGGCTGTCTCCGGTGCCGCTTCTCCTTACACAACGTCC
>DATAPK010000634.1:0-2643 GCA_036265245.1 Tepidisphaeraceae bacterium
CCGCCGAGGCGCAGAGAACGCAGAGAGAAAAATTGATACTGGATCTTTTGATTTCTCCGTGTCTCCGTGGTGAATAAGATTTTTTTTGAGTGGAAAAATGCACGAGGCAGAATTTATGTCGTTAAGCGAAACGGACATTGAACTACTTGAAAGTTATCTCGACGACGAGCTTTCGGCGATGGAGTTGGATTCGTTGCGGAAGCGATTGTCGTCGGAGCCGGCGCTGGCGACGGCGATGGATGAATTGCGCGGGCAGCGTGAGATGCGGCGGCAATTTTTCGTGGCGTGCGATCCGGAGGAGATGAGTATTGAACGATTGGTGGGATCAGTACGCCAGGATATGAACCGCGAGATGGTTTGGAGGGAACGGAGTCGAGTTTTGGGCCGGCTGGGGAGCTTGGCGGCGTGCTTGCTGGTGGGATTTTTTGTTGGCCGCGGTATGCACAACTCGGGGGTGATGCCGGTGGCATCACACAATTCAGTCGCATCCCATAATGAGAAGATCAGTGCGCCGGCTGAGATGGTGGCGGGGGTTGGGCCGACGGATATCGTTCGCACGCCGGTTCGATTTGATGGGCCCAGCGCGAAGTTTACGATTGGTCCGAATATCAACAGTGTGATGGCCCGCAACAATCAGTTGGCGGGGTATCAGGTGAATCTGGTGGATAGTTCCGGTAATGTCGTGAAGCGTTTTGATTCGCTGGATCAGGCGATTCAGGCGGCAAAGGATACGAATAGCCAGATGCCGGCGGGGTCGTTGCGGCTTCAGGGCGGGAATTGAATTGACGACATGGATTGACACGCCGCGATTGTTTTTGATCATGCCTCGCGAAGATGTCGAGCAAATCTTTTGTCTTGATCCCGATGTTGGCGGCGATGTGTGTGGCGCTGGGCTGTGCGCCGGACCCGCGCGATATCGTCGATTATTCGAATGAACCGATCGGCATGCAGCTGCTGCGGGCGGAGCCTTCACTCAAACAACGAAAATTCAACACGCTGCTGGATTTTGAATCGGCAGATGATGCGGTATTTGTCTCGACAAAACCTGCGGCGGCGCAGAATCTTCAGCATGCGCATACGGGCAAGGCGTCGGTTGTGCTGGGGAGCGAGGCGAAGATCAATTTGTCTTCGGTGATGAGCGCCGGGGCGTTTCCTGGGGATTGGACGCTGGTGGGCGGATATTTGTGGTCGGAGCATGCGGCGAGCGTTGAGCTGCGCTGCACGGTGGGCAAGGCGGAATCTCATCGCACGATCGATTTGCCGGCGAAGAAATGGACGGCGGCGTTTGTGGATCTTACGCAGTTGCAGATTCCGGCGGATCAAACCAATGCCGAGGCGTGGCTGAGTTATAAATCTACGCAGCCGATGCTTTGCGATGATGTGATGGTGCTGGATAACAGCGAGTGGTATGTGAGCGGAGAGGATTCGCCGTGGGTGGTGCGGCGGCAGGGATTTAAGCTGACGGTGGTGCGGGATGGGTGGTTTAGCGTCACGCTGGATACGGATGAAGGGACGAAAGACGGCTGGAAGCTGGAAGATGTTTCGACGATGCGGGCGACGTTCAGCTCGACGGGGAAGAATAAATGGCTGACGCTTTATTCGGATGGGAGGGCGTATTGGGATGGGCGGTTTGAGCCGGTGTCGGACAGTGCGAAGAAAGATGAGATGCTGGCGCGGGATCAGGATTGGCCGGGGCAGTTGAGCGTGGCGGATGGGATGGGGCGGACGAACAGGAACACGCCCGGCGATGCGAACAACGATGGGTACAACGAAACGCTGGGGGCGTATGAGGTGGCGGCGAAGGGGCCTCGCATGGAGGTTACGCTGACGCCGAAGGGGATGACGCTGGTTCGGCCAATCATAGAGATTTCGGGTCTGCCGGCGGGCAAGCCGCTGGTGACGCTGGAAGGACAGCTTGTGGAGAGCCTGATTCGGTTGAGCAACGGCAATGTGCTGATAGAAGTTCCGGCTCGGATCGAGCGTGCGACGACGCTGAATGTTCGGATCGAATAAATCGTCGTCCAATAATTGCGGTTGAGATTTTCAGGGGCGGCGGTGTGGGTTTAATTTCCCATTGGGGTGGCATAACTCGATTAACCGGCGTCATTTCCGAGACGATGAACCCGTTGACGGCCTGCTTGCGGGCCGGAGGCAATGGGAAAATCGAACTCACAAGCCGAGTACGATGTGCTGGTTAAAAACTGGTGGCAGCGCGCGCCGCTGCTGCGGCGTTTTTCGGCGCGCATCGGGCTGCAGGGGAAAGTCATCCTCAGTTTCTTCTCGTTGATTATCGCATGTTCGGGGCTCAACTGCTGGATGTTCGCCAAGCAAAGCGGCGAGCAATTGTGCGGCATCATGGGGGAACACGCGCGGCAGCTTTGCTCGTCGCTGGCGCTTAGCAGCGAAACCGACATCGACCAGGGCAAGTGGGAAGAGCTGAAGCGGATGTCGCAGGATTTGATCAAGGCGCGGGATATTTTGTTTGTTGGATTTTTGAACGAGAATTTTCAGACGCGGGCGCTGGCGAGCCGGGACATGGATTTTCGGCTGCCGGATTTGGGGATCGACGGAAGCAATACGCAGGCGTTGATGCAGGTGCGGGTGAAGAGCTCGCCGATTTTTGGGGATTATTTGGAAGTTTTC
>DATAPK010000635.1:0-22342 GCA_036265245.1 Tepidisphaeraceae bacterium
CCCCATATATGCAACACAAAGCGCTCATCCAAAATCGACATCGCCCGCACCAAATCCGGCACCCGCTTAACCCGGTCCAACCTCCCGATAAACCCAACCGCAAATTGATTCCCCGCCACACGTTGCAATCGAACCTTACGAAATTCCCCCACTTCCACCGCGTTCGGAATCACAATAATTTTATCCTGCGGAACATCCGCCCACTCCAAAGCACACTGCGCCACCGACTCCGAAGGCACAACAATCCTCTCCGCCGCCTCCTGAACCCCCCCCTGAAGCTTCCAGTGCCACCTAGGCCAGGGCTGCGTCGTCTGAATCGACTGAATGAATCGCACATCGCGCGCAAACACCTTTGCAATCGCCGCAGCAGCATTTGCATGAATCAAAAAACTAAAAACCGTGTCGATGCGATGCTCTCGAATCAGTGCAACCAGCCGGCCAATCACCCCAACATCTCGAACCGAGGCCGCCCCCAGTGCCGTCACTGCGATACCGCCTTCCTTCAATTGCCCCACCACCGGCCCCCCGCCCGCCAGGCAAGCCACCTCCACATAAACCCCCGACAAATTTTTCAATCGGATCGCCAACTCCCGCACGACGGTCGGCGTGCCGCCGATCTCCAGATCCGTAACCAAAAGCAATATTCGCCGAGCCACGCAAGGAAATGTAGCCACAGACGCACGCAGTTCACAGAGGCGAGGGAAAATCCGAATGACCAAACCCGAATGACCAATGAATGTCCAAATCCAAATTACCCAAAAACACTTCAAAGCCGATGCCGAGTTTTTCGGATTTCGTCATTGGTCATTCTGGTTTGGACATTGATCATTTACCCCCCACTCGCCTTTTCCACCAGCAACCGAAACAGCGCCAAATGATCCTTCTCCCCATGCAGCCGCTCCGGATGCCATTGCACGCCCAACCAAAGCGGCATCGTCGGGTCTTCCACGCCCTCCACAATCCCATCCGGCGATTTCGCGATGATCCGCAATCCTCGCCCCAGGGTCTTCACCGCCTGCTTGTGGCTGGTATTCGCATCGACCTCGCGTTTGCCTATCGCCTGCGAAGCAGCAGTGTCTTTCTCCAGCATGACCGCGTGCCGGTTTGGTTTATCCCCGCCTCCATCCCGATTCGCATCGCCGCCAATTTTGCGGTGCTCGATCGCGCCGGGCCGCTCCAGTTCCGGCAGAAACTGATACATCGTTCCGCCGCGATGCACGTTCATCAACTGGCTTCCCAGGCAAATTCCCAGCGTCGGCGTGCGCCGTTTCTCCACTTCCGCCATCAGGGCCCGCTCGAACCGTTCGCGCAGCGGATCGATCGGCTCGGCATTGGGATGATATGTTTCGCCCCACGCCTTCGGATCGAGATCGTTCCCGCCGCTGAAGAGCATCCCATCGATCGTGTCCACATATTGCGAAACCAGAGAAAGGTCCGCTCGATACGGCAAAAGAATCGGCAATCCTCCCGCCTTCTCCACCGCCGTTGAATAATCGTATGGCGATTCGTAGCAGGTGAAATTATTGTTGTAATCCGTCGTTATGCCGATGACAGGTCGAGGCATGATCGCGCATGATAAGGCTCACGACCAGGACAGCAACCTGAGGAGCAGCGGTGGCGCAAGTTTCTTCGAATCAAAAACGGAATCTGATTTTAGTTGGCATTGCAGCAGTGGTTGTGTGCGGGGGTGGAGCGTTCGCTTTACTGCATCATCACGAACATTCCCAGAAGCATGAGGCGACGACGCGCACGTCGGCCACTTCGCATCCCGCGACGACGAGAAGTGCGAAGCATAAGAAAAAGAAACACTGATCGACATGGATTGACGCATTCCCGTCATCCACCAATGAAAAACCGCTTGCGGTTTAGCGCTCCTAAAGTGCTAAACCGCAAGCGGTAAATTTAACTCCCTCGATATTCCGCTCAGACTTCAACGACTTCCGTCGTCTTGCTTCGCCCCTTCTTTTTCCTCTCGTTTTCTGTCAGTAATTCCTTGCGAAGCCGGATGCTGGTGGGCGTTGCCTCAACCAGTTCATCTTCCTCGATATATTCGAGCGCCTGCTCCAAGGTCATCTTTCGGGCGGGTTTGAGGATGATGTTTTCATCGCTCGACGTTGTGCGCATGTTCGTCAGCTTCTTTGCTGTCGTTGGATTGACGGTCATGTCGTTGTCGCGGGCATTTTCAGCGACGATCTGGCCTTCATAAACCGGCTCGCCCGGCTCGACGAACATCACGCCGCGTTCCTGGAGGTTATTCAAGGCAAAGGCGTTCACGTTGCCGCCGGTCATGCTGACCATCACACCATTCAGTCGGCCCGGCACATTGCCGCGGGCGGGGGCATATTCGTGGAAATTATGGTGCATGATCGCCGTCCCCTGCGTGGCGGTCAGCATGCGGGTTCGCAATCCGATGAGGCCGCGGGCGGGGATCGTGAATTCCAGGTGCACTTGGCCGGCGCGATTATCCATGCGAACCAGTTCGCCCTTGCGATTGCCCACCAGTTCCATCACGCCACCCATGTTTTTCTCAGGCACATCGACCACCAAATATTCGATCGGCTCATCGACCTGCCCGGTTTCGGGGTTCTTTCGCATGATGACGTGCGGCTTGCTGATCGAAAGCTCGTATCCCTCTCGGCGCATCGTCTCGATCAGAATGCCCAGGTGCAGCAGGCCGCGCCCGGAGACTTTGAACGCATCTTTCTGATCCGTCTCTTCAACCTTTAACGCGACGTTCGATTCGAGCTCCTTGAACAACCGCTCGCGAACGTTTCGGCTCGTAACGTATTTGCCTTCTTTTCCTACAAACGGCGAATCGTTCACGCTGAACATCATCGTCAACGTCGGCGGCTCGATTTCCGTCGCCTGCAGTGGCTGCGGATCGGTCACATCGCAAATGCTGTCGCCGATATCGACGCCCTCAAGGCCGATCAGTGCCACAATATCGCCCGCCGATGCCGCTTCGATATTCTTTCTCCCCAATCCTTCAAATCCCTGAAGCTGCTGCAATTTAGTCTTCACAATCGTGCCGTCGCGCTTCACGATCGCCACCTGTTGGCCGGTTTTGATCGCGCCGTTGTAAATCCTGCCGACGCCGATTCGTCCGACGTAGTCGTTGTAAAGAATGCTGCTGACTTGAATCTGCAAGCTCTTGTCCGAATCACCGTGCGGCGCCGGGATGTGCTTCAGCAACGCCTCGAACACCGGGATGATATCCGTGCCCGGCTTATCGAGATCCCACGATGCCGTGCCGGCGCGTCCCGAAGCGTAGAGCACCGGAAAGTCCAGCGTCTCATCGTCTGCCCCAAGCTCGCCGAACAGATCGAATACTTCATCCAGCACCGCGTTCGCCCGCGCATCCTGGCGGTCGATCTTATTGATGACAACGATCGGCCGAAGCTCATGTTGGAATGCTTTTTTCAAAACGAAGCGTGTCTGCGGCATGGGCCCTTCCGCCGCATCCACCAGCAGAAACACGCCATCTGCCATGCTCAGCACGCGTTCCACTTCCCCGCCAAAATCCGCGTGGCCTGGGGTATCAATCAGATTGATCTTGATGGTTTCGCCGGTATTCGGATCGCGATAGTTGATCGCGCAGTTCTTCGCCAGAATGGTGATCCCGCGTTCGCGTTCCAGCGGATTGCTGTCGAGCAACGTATCCTGCGAAACCTGGCTCTCGCGGAAGTTGCCGCTCTGGCGGAGCAGAGCATCCACCAGCGTCGTCTTGCCATGGTCGACGTGAGCGATAATTGCGACGTTTCGGATGTCGTTACGCACTTTATTCATGATCTTACACTTTCCGGCCTAAAGAAAAGGGGGGTAACATACTGTGCCGCCAGACGATATACAACGCACTGGGAGGTTAATAGTTCGCTAAAACAGCGAGGTTTCTCACGTAAATGCACTAGTTGACCGATGTTATAACAGATGTAATAATTAACCAACCGAACTGGCCGGACGCCAGGTGCTCATAGGAGCGAACTATGAAACTGAAGCTGATTCCTGTTGGAAATTCGACCGGCCTGATCCTTCCCAAGGAACTGCTCGAGAAACTTCGCGTGCAGAAGGGAGATGAATTGCAAGTGCTGGAGATTCCGGATGGGGTGGAACTCAAGGCGTTCGATTCGGAATTTGCGCAGCAGATGGATGTGGCGGAGGGAATCATGCGCAAACGTCGCAATCTTCTTAGAAAACTCGCGGAGTAGGTCATGGACGATCCTATCTGGATAAACAAGGAATTGGCGGTCGCCATTCACAAGCGGCAGCTCGCCGAGCATGGGGGCGCAGATGGAATCCGCGACGAGGGGCTGCTGGAATCCGCGCTCTCGCGGCCACGCCATCGGTTCGCTTATGAACATCCTACACCATCGATCCCCGCGCTAGGGGCAAGCTATGCATTCGGAGTCGCGCGTAACCACGCCTTCATCGACGGCAACAAACGCACGGCAGCGGTCGTCTGCGAAACTTTTCTCGCGCTGAACGGCTTTGATCTGACCGCGACCGACGTCGAGATGTATCCTGTCTTTCTTTCATTGGCCGAAGGCTCTTTAAGCGAGCCCGAATTGGCGAAATGGCTGAGCGATAACACTCGGAAAATGGAAGAGGAGAGCCACGGGTGATTACAGAGAAACGATGGGATGTCCGCTAAATAACGGACGCGATTGCAACGGCTCGACAAGAACCGTGCGGATACTTTGAGGGGCGAGTCATGAATCTTCTCCCACCAAAAATCCCTCCACGATTTATTGATTGAAAAGCCGCATTCGCTCCCCAAGAATATATCGTAGCGATAATACAGCGGAACAAATGAAACAGGTCTCAGCAGAATCCCCTGCACCGAAATCGCCTCCATCGCACCAGCCCCACCTCTGGACCTTCCTCAAGCGCGCCGCCAGATTGAAATGCCCTGAGTGTGGCCAAGCGCCCATGTTCCGCCCGGCCCGAAACACACGAAGCCTTTACGACTGGCTTACCCCTTTGGACGGCTGTCCCCACTGTGGCTACGCCTATGAGCGCGAGCAAGGTTATTTTCTGCTCGCCACCTGGGGCTCTCAATATTTCGTCATCGCCGGCTTTGGCCTGGCCCTCGGGTTCACGCTGGAAAGCCTCGGCTACAGCCTCACTTTTGTCCTCTGGCTCACCTGCATCTCCCAGTTCGTCCTCGGCTTCCTCTTCGCCCGTCATGCCAAAGCTTTTTACTTGGCCATCGACCACTTTATCGATCCGCATGTAAAGCATCGATCCCACGAGCGCAATCCATAAGCGTCCCTTGCTAAAATCGCCCTTCCCATCCGCCTCTGGAAATCAATTTTCCCATTGATGGATTTCTCACAATGCCCTTACAGTGCAATATGCTGGCCGATGGGCAGCAATCATATTCGGGTCTTTGACATGACTTGGGAGCAAAGCATGGAAAATGGCGCAGGGCAATCGAAACGTTCAACTACAGGCATCCCGGGACTGGACGATATTCTCAACGGCGGCTTCGTTCCGCACCGGCTTTATTTGGTGGATGGAGATCCGGGCGCGGGAAAAACGACTCTCTCGCTTCAATTCCTTATTGAGGGCATTCGACAAGGCGAAAAGTGCCTTTACATCACCCTTTCCGAAACCAAGGAAGAACTGACCGCCGGCGCTGAGTCTCACGGCTGGTCACTTGAAGGCATTGAAATCATCGAACTCATGGCCCAGGAGAAAGACCTCGATCCCGACACCCAGGTCACCATGTATCACCCTGCAGAGGTGGAACTCAGCGAGACAACCAAGCGGGTTTTGGACGCTGTCGAACGCGTCAATCCAAGCCGGGTCGTATTCGATTCTCTTTCTGAGATGCGCCTGCTCGCCCAAAGTTCGCTGCGCTATCGCCGGCAGATTTTGGCGCTCAAGCAGTTTTTCATTGGCCGCAAAAGCACAGTCCTGTTTCTCGATGACCGCACCGCCGAAGGATCAGACCTTCAACTCCACAGCATCGCTCACGGCGTCATTGCACTGGAGCAACTCGCCCCCATTTACGGAGCCGCGCGTCGAAGACTTCGCGTGATGAAATTCCGCGGCACGGATTATCGGGGCGGATATCATGACTTCGCCATTAGAGCGGGGGGCTTATTCATCTTCCCCCGACTGATTGCGTCCGAGCACAGCGAAGAGTTCAAACGCGAAAGAATCAAGAGCGGCGTGACCGCGCTCGATGCACTTTTGGGAGGCGGCCCGGATCGGGGCACCAGCACGCTGTTAATAGGCCCCGCCGGTTCGGGGAAGTCCACCATCGCCGTCCAATATGCCATTGCCGCCGCCGCGCGCGGAGACCATGCCATCATCTTTGCCTTTGATGAGAGCACTGCCACGCTTGAAGCTCGGACCGAAGCCCTGGGAATCAAATTCAAGGAAGGCACCCGGGCCGGCCAGGTCCGCGTCCAGCAAATAGACCCCGCCGAACTCTCCCCCGGCGAATTTACTTATCGGGTGCGTGAAGCCGTCGAAAAGGACAACGCCCGCGTGGTCGTGATCGACAGCCTCAATGGCTACATGAATGCCATGCCAGAGGAAAGGTTTCTCACCGCCCAGCTTCATGAACTTCTGACATATTTAGGTCGCCAAGGCGTCACCACGCTCATGGTCGTCGCTCAGCATGGAATGTTGGGGACCAATATGAATTCCCCCGTGGATACCAGTTATCTGGCGGATTCAGTCGTCCTGTTGCGATATTTTGAATATGCCGGCAAGGTGAAGAAGGCCATCTCCGTTGTGAAAAAACGAAGCGGCGCCCACGAAGAAAGCATTCGAGAGCTTTTCTTCAACGACAAAGGCATTCATCTAAGCGAACCGCTCTCGCAGTTTCGAGGCATCCTGACCGGCGTGCCCGTTGAAATAAAATCCGAAAAAGAGACGTCCTAAATCCATCGAACGCAACGAATGTTCACCAAGCCGCTCAGCGAAGCAGAGAAACGCGTTTTGATCGTGGCCCCCACCGCGAGAGATGCCGAGATTACGCGCGTCCTCCTCACCCAGGCCGGGCTCAACTGCCTCGTCTGCGAAAATCTCCTTCGGCTCTGCCGCGAAATTCAGGCAGGGGTCGGCGCCATTCTCCTCACCGAGGAAATACTCTTTGCCGAAGGCATTAATGACTTGATCGCAGTCTTAAATGCCCAGCCTCCCTGGTCAGACCTTCCCATCGTTCTGATGATGCGCGGCGGCGTTCAATCCCCGGCCGCCGCCCGGGTATTGCAATCGCTGAACAATGTGGTGCTCCTGGAGCGCCCCGCCCCCACGCGCTCGGTGGTTAGCGCTGTCCAGGCTGCCGTCAGGGCACGCACCCGCCAGTATCAGACGCGCGAGCAAATCGAAATTATTCGCCGCGGCGAGCAGCGCATGACCCGTCTCGTCGAAGCCAACATCATGGGCGTCGCCTTTTGCAACGCCGACCGCGTGCTGGAGGCCAACGACGCCTTCCTTCGCATCGTCGGATATTCTCGCCGGGATGTTGAAGCAGGCGATCTCACCTGGCAAAAGCTCATCCCTCCGGAATATTTAAACGTCGATCATCGCTCGATGATTGAAGCCGCCGGAGGCGGTGCCTCAGCGCCTTCCGAAAAAGAATATCTTCGCAAGGATGGCACGCGTGTCCCGATCCTGCTCGGCATCGCCGGCCTCGAAGAAGATATGACGCAATTCGTCTGCCTGGTGCAGGATTTAACGCGCCAAAAGCAGGCGGAAAGCGAACGCCTGAATTCTTTGGAAAGCGAACGCGTCGCTCGCGCAGAGGCCGAGCGCGCAAGCCACATGAAGGATGAATTCCTCGCCACCCTCAGCCACGAACTTCGCACCCCGCTTAATGCAATCCTGGGATGGTCGCAAATTCTCAAAGGCAAAGGCAATTCCCCCGAAGATGTCGCCGAAGGCTTAATCGTCATCGAGCGCAATGCCCGCGCGCAAACGCAAATCATCGAAGACCTGCTCGACATGAGCCGAATCATCTCCGGAAAGGTTCGGCTTGATGTTCAGCAGATGGATCTGGCCGATGCGGTCCGGGCAGCGATCGAAACAGTCAAGCCCGCCGCCACCACCAAGGAAATTCGTCTACAGTCCGTGCTCGACCCGCTTGCGCACCCCGTCAGCGGCGATCCTAACCGCCTGCAGCAGGTCTTCTGGAATCTCTTATCCAATTCCGTCAAATTCACCCCGAAGGGCGGACGCGTGCAGGTTCGGCTGGAACGAGTGAACTCCCACGTAGAGGTGAGCATCACCGATACAGGCCAGGGGATCGCCGCGGAATTTATTCCCTTCGTTTTCGATCGCTTCAGGCAGGCTGACGCCAGCACCACGCGCCGCTTCGGCGGGCTAGGCCTGGGCCTCAGCATCGTCAAGCAATTGGTCGAGTTGCATGGCGGCTCGGTCCGGGTCAACAGCCCCGGCACCGGCAAAGGCGCCACCTTCGCTGTCGCACTCCCCCTAACCGTCATCCATCCTGAACCTGAAACACTTACCGAGCGCCGTCATCCGCAAAGTCGGGTTTTGACCGTCGCTCCCAACGCCTGCGTGCAAATCACCGGGGTGAAGGTGTTGATCGTTGACGATGAGCACGATGCCCGCGCTCTGGTCAAACGGCTCCTCGAAGAATGCGATGCGCTCGTCACCACCGCATCTTCTGTGTCCGAAGCCCTCAAATACATCCATCAAAAACCCTTCGATGTGCTGATCAGCGACATTGGGATGCCCGGCGAAGATGGCTATGCCCTCATTAAAAAAATCCGAGCCTTATCCCCCGAGAAAGGCGGAACCCTGCCCGCCCTGGCTCTCACCGCGTACGCCCGTTCCGAAGATCGAGTGAAATCAGTCGTCGCGGGCTTCCAAATGCATCTCGCCAAGCCCGTCGAACCCGGCGAATTGATCGCCATGGTCGCAAGCCTCGCAGGGCAGAAATAAAGATGTAATCTAAAAATGAATCAAAATGAGGGATGTTCGACAATATCGAGCGAACACATTTCTCGCCGGCGCGCAGACAAGCGCTGATCGCGGGTTACTGGATTGCCGCGATCAAATCGCCTGATGCTAACGCAGTTTTTTCGATGTCAATATTTTCATGAAATGAGAAAGGGGACTTCGCGGAAAGAAGAGGGAAGGGCCATTCAACATTGAATGTTCGATGTTGTGTTTGAATTCTCCGATTATTCCGTGCTCAGCCGCGCGGTCGCCCCGCCATCGACGATCAGGGCCTGGCCAGTCATAAAGCTCGATCGCTCGGGGTCCGCCAGAAACAGAATCGTCTGCCCGATTTCATGCGGCTTGCCGACGCGTCCCATGACATGCTTTTTGCCCAGGCCTCGCACTAATTTTGCGATTGAATCGCCTTGCACGTGCCCGCGGCTCAATCCGGCGTGAAGCATCGGCGTGTCCACGGCACCCGGCAGCACCGCATTCACCCGCACACTCTCAGGCCCAAACTCCAGCGCCATCGCCCGCGTCAGCGCCAGCAACGCCCCCTTGCTCGCCGCATACGCTGCGATCCCGCAGCTCGTCGCCACCGCATGCACCGAACTCACATTCACAATCGCCCCGCCCACTTTTTTCAGTAACGGATAAGCCTGCTTCACCGACAAAAACACCGACCGCGCATTGCACGAAAAAACCTGATCCCACTCCTCCGCGCTCGTCTCCAGAATCGGCTTGCAAACCTGACACGCCGCGTTATTCACCAGCGCATCCAGCCGTCCTTCCTTCGACGCAATGGTTTCGAAAATATGATGCGGCGCCTCGTCATCCGAAATATCCGCGTGGATAAACCGATGCACATCATGCACGTCATCCGCGTTCTTCCGGTCGATGCCAACAACCACCCACCCTGCTTCATAAAAAACCCGCGCCGTGCCTCGCCCAATTCCCCCTGCCACGCCGGTAATCGCCACAACTCGCTTCATCGCGTCACCTCTTTCAATCCATTGAAGAGATTCTTGAGCGTATTCTGATGCACCCGCTCCCACGCCGCCGGCGAAGAATTGCTGTTGTGCGCACTGAGCAACACATTCTCCATCTTCAGCAGCGCGCTCTCCCGCGGAAGCGGTTCCACCTCAAACACATCCAACCCCGCTCCCGCAATTCGCTTTTCCTTCAGTGCCCGCACCAGCGCCGCCTCATCCACAATCGGCCCGCGTGCCGTATTAATCAGCACCGCGTTCGCCCTCATCATCGCAAACTGCTTATCACTCATCAGATGATGACTCGTGGCGTTCAAATCACAGTTGACGGTGACGAAATCGGACTGCTTCAGCAATTCCTCTTTGCTGACCATCCGAATATTCGTCTCGCGCAAAAATTCTTCCGGCATCTCCACCGGATCGTTCCCCAGAATCGTCATCGCAAACGCCGCCGCCTTTTTCGCAATCGCTTTCCCAATATTCCCCACTCCAATAATCCCCAGCGTGCATTCCGCCAGACTCACGCCCGGCTGCTTCACCCACGTCCCTTCCTTCATCTCCCGATCCTGCCACGGAATCCGCCTGGCAAACGTCAGCATCATCCCCAGCACCGAATCCGAAACCGGCTGCGTAAACGCGTTAGGCGTGTTGCACACCCGAATCCCAATCTCCTTCGCCGCCTCCCGATCGATCGAATCAATCCCCGTCCCCCACTTGCTGATCACCCGCAGTTGTTTCGCCGCCAGCAAAACCTTCCGCGTAAACCGATCGTCCCCGCTAATAAACCCATGCACATCCCCGATCATCTTCAGCAGCTCCGGCTCATTCAATCGTTCATTCACTGTCGGAACAACGACATCACAATTCTCTTCCCGAAAGATGCCGCGAAACCGCTCAACCACCGGCTGCATATATGGCGCTGAGATAACAACCTTGTATCGCATCACGCACACTCCCTCGCCGCGCCGTTCTGCTGCAAGTACATCAACTCCGCGATTCGGAAATCGATCTCCTCATCGATATCCACCGCCTCGCTCTTCTCAATCGGAAACAGCATCGGCCGATCGCCAATCCGGTTATGCCTTGTCTCCAGCGTGCTTCGCGTAAACAAATACAAACAAGAATTTTCCTCATACACCGGCGGCAAATCCTGCGTCCGCAGCAAAATCGCCGCGTTGTGATTGATCGGCCTGGCCAAACCATCCCACAGCCGCGACTGCACGCGCGTCACCGAAAACAACGTGTCAAACGCCGGGTGATTTTCAAAAAAGGTGTCGATCCCCCGCGAAATCGTCGCCGCGCTCAGCAGCGGATTGGTGCTGTGCGTCTGTAGATAAAAATCCGCCTCCACCTGTCGCGTGCTGTGCAGCAGCACATCATTCATCGGCGTCGTATCCGCCCGCAGATGCTCAGGCCTCTCCACCACTTTCACCCGCGGAAAATTCTTCCGCGCATCGTCCCGCACCATCGGGCTATCCGTATCAATCAGAATCTGCGTGATCGCCGGACACTGCTGTAACTGCAAAATAATCTGGTGATAAAGCGGCCGACCCGCAAACAACCGGTAATTCTTCCCCGGCACACGCTTGCTGTCGTGTCGCATCGGAACAATGGCCGCAATTGAAGGCTTCATATCAATCCTTCATATCGGCCATCAACGTCCAATAACTCGAATACGAAAGACTTCAGTGATCTTGCGGATGTGGAAAAGGGCAACCCGTTACAATCGCGGTATGATAGGAGGGTGAGACGGCTACTGTTCAATGTCCTCACAGCAATATCATTGGTGCTGTGGATATCAATTTTGGGGCTGTGGGTGCAGGGTTACTACGGACAAATCGGTTACATCTCGCGGTCGGATAACAGCAACCGGACTTTTCAGAATGTGCGAGGAGGATTTCAATATATCCATGTTTTCACACCCAGCGGCATGCCCTTGCAAAACAGCTCAATCGATCACGGGTGGTATTTCGGAAAAGCTTGGGATGCGGTTATTTCCAAGCCGCATCTTGGGTTCGGCATTGCATCTGAGACGCAAAATGACTTGCGGGTTACCGCAATTCTGATCCCCGCTTACGCACTTTTTATAGTATTCTTGATTGCACCCATCACGTGGATTTCTTTTAGATCGACAGAGATTCGCCGACGAAGAAGAGTTCGAGCAGGACAATGCATGGTATGCGGCTACGACCTCCGTGCCACACCCGACAAATGCCCCGAATGTGGTGCGGTATCGCCGAATGCCAAGATTTCAGATTGAAAGCGAATCATTCGCAGTCTTATTTTTACGCTGCAACAGACCGCTCAAACAACGATCCATATGCGACTTTCGGAAAAACCTCGAGCTTCCCGCCCACCGTCGCATCAAAGATTCTCCGCCCCGTCGTCTCGTAGACATGCTTTGCTACCCGATACGCGAGCTCACTCCCTTCCAAATCAGGCAGATGCCACCGAAATCCCTTCCCAAAATAGTTCGGCGCAAAATGATTCGGATCATCCCCACCGCTCACCTGTTCCGCATGAGGCGTGCCCTTGAACTGATAACTGTGATCCACCCCAATCAAATAAACCTCACTGAACCCCATGTAATACGCCAGTTGAATCGCCACCATCGTCACCGTGTTGCCTTCCCAGCAACCCTCGGTCAGATCGGTAAAAAACCATGACCGCAGCCCACTCCGCGTCCACAAAAACGCCATGTCTTTTGTAAACCGAATCATGTCTCGATTGTGCCACCCCACAAACTTCGGCATCGACAGCTTCTCAATATCCTCAGCACACTGCTCCACAACCAAGTCATTCGCCACCACATAATAGCTTGGCGTAAACCCCATCTGCTGCGCCATCAGATAAATCCGATTCGTGCAAAACGTGTATTCATCCGCCAGAAGCGATAAATCCGTCTGCTTCAAGCTAGGCCCATTCCCCACCACAAAACACCGTTTGCCTCGATGAATGTTATGAAACTTACGAATCCGCCGCATCGACTCCCGATACCGCGGATCGAGATGCTCGATCCATCGCGCGATCTGCACACGGCGTTTCTCCCCCACAATCTGCCTCGCCGCCCGAATTATCAGGGAATCCGATTTCATCGAAGATATTATCGGCCCTTGGTCGATGAATTATTGAATGGAAGAACTCTCTTACGCCACCGTGCGCGAGTTTCATCGCTTTGCCGATGATTACCCCGAAGTCACCAAGCTCAACGAGGATCTCAAGAGCTTCCAACGCCCCTGGTGCGTCGATCGCCTGCTCAAGGCCTTCCCCAACGGCGGCCGAATCCTCGAAATCGGCGCCGACAAGTGCGACCTGATCCCCTTCCTGCGCGCCCACAATTTTGAAGTTTGGATCATCGACGTCTACGACCATTTCGGCGGCGGCACCGGCACCTACGACACCGTCATCCAGAAATTCCCCGACCTCCCCATCACCCGCGCCTTCCTCCACGAAGATCGCAGTTTACCCGCCAACCATTTCGACGCCGTCTACAGCTGCTCCGTCATCGAGCACATCCCCCTCGAACACATCGAAGGCACCGTCCGCCAAATCGAGCGCGTGCTAAAACCCGGCGGCTCCTCCATCCACGCCATCGACTGCACCCTCGCCGGCATCATGCAAAATCAACCCTGGACTCAAACCTTCATCCAATCCCACCACCGCCCCTGCGACATGAGCAAACTCGGCCCGCAAGCGCTCGCCGATTTGGATACGTATTATCTGTCGCCCCAAGGCCACCTGAACTGGCGCCGCTTCATGAAGAAAACCTACGACGAGTATTCATATCGCCGTGTGACTTCCATCGGATTCGCGGCGACGAAAAAGGGCGACCAATTCTAAAAAATCGGGCTCGCTGTCATTTAGCAGGCGTGTGCACTTGGACTTTAAGTGCGCGCGAGTCGATTTTCACCGCGTACAACCCGAATCACCCCGCGCGTGAATCGACTTAGCCACTGGCTCAAGGGATTTTCTGTTCGGAACAAGCGAATCGGACTTGCGACAAGTCGAATATCACCCCAGTAAAACCGAATGAAATAGCGCGAAAGCCGAAGTGCGCGCAGGCAAATTCGGCTCCCACAATTTCTACTTTGAAAGCGACAATCCAACCATCTCAATGGCCGCATCCCAAAAATGAGCGGCACTTGCCTGCGCACATTCTCACGCCGCCTTCCGTTTCTCCGCCGCCACCGAAATATAAGGCGGATCATTCGCCTCAAACCGCTTAAACCTTTTCCTGCACCCCTCTGCCATCTCCCGATGCTCCCGCCAGCGATTCCACACGCCGTCATAGTCATATTGATCAAACCGATCCCCATACAGTGATTCGATATCCGCCTGTGTGAGATTCCACTGATGCGTCGGCTTAAAAAAGTGCGTCTCCTTCGACGCCGCCGCAAATGTCGTCAGCAGCACCCCGCCCGGCCGCAGCGTATCCATGCAAACCTGAATCAACGCCCGATGATCCTCAGGCGGATTATGCTCAAACGCGCTGCCCGACAGAATAATATCGATCGACTCATCGCATAAATCA
Source organism: Tepidisphaeraceae bacterium (assembly GCA_036265245.1). Lineage (GTDB taxonomy): Bacteria > Planctomycetota > Phycisphaerae > Tepidisphaerales > Tepidisphaeraceae > DATAPK01. The sequence continues at coordinate 14,443 of DATAPK010000635.1, forward strand.
TTCGCCGCCCGAAACGCCGGATCAGTAAAATTCCCCTTCAGATCAACGTAATCCTTCTCCCACCGCTCCATGTCGATCCCAAGAATATCGACGTCAAACTCCGCCTCCAGAAACCCATGCACCGCCCCAGGCCCACACCCAATATCAATCACGCGCATCCCCGGCCGATACACCGCCGCAAACCGCGTCGCCAGCCATGTGTAATCCATCACATAGTGCCACCCAATCCGCTTCCCTTCGAGCAAGCTAAACTCCTGCATCCGCGCAAGAAGTCCGCCGTCATAAGCAATCGGATCAAGTGATTTGGGATCGAGCAATTCCAGCATTTGATATCTCCGTAATATTTATGCAGCAGCGCGCGTCAGCATGTGAAAATCCGCGCGCGGATAAATCTCCAACTCGCCGCCCAGCGTCGCATTAAAAATCTGCACGCCCAGCCTCTTGCCTGCCCGCAGCGCAAGTTCATGGGCCGCCCGCATGTTCATATTCAACTGATCCGCACTACACCCAGGCGTGCCATAATCCGGATGAAAATGATTCGGATCCGTCGCCCCTTGTTCACTCTGCTTCCGCTGTGTCGGATCGGGCTTAAATCCCAGATCGCACCCGAGCAGATAAATCTGGCTGAACCCCATGTAGGCCGCCAGTTGCAACGCAACCAGCATCGACGTGCCAAATTTGCAGACCCGCTGCGCGCAATCATCTGACCACCACTCATCCAGCGCCTCAGGCACGATAAACTCGCCATGCGTGCAGTTGATCGGCAGTGTGTTCTCAAACCCCGCCACATGCTCCATCAACTTGTCCCAGATAAATGCGGGGCAACCGAGTTTCAGCGTCGTATGAATATCCTCGCGCCAGGTGGGCTTGGTGACATTCGTCGTCGTGCAAACAAAAAACGAAGGCCGCCACTGCAGCTTCTGATACAGCAGCGCAATCCGATTCATCGCGAACGTATATTCGCCGCAAAGCCGATCCAGCGGCGTCCTCGCCAAACTCGGCCCATTCCCAATCAAAAACGCCCGCTTCCCCGCATACTTCTGTTTAAAATCCGCAATGCTTTTCACGCCGCCTCCTTCCGAATCAATTCGCCCATCTCCCCAACAATCCGTTTCATCTGCGACTCATAAGTAAAATGATCCAGCACATACTGTCGCTGCTCCCCCGCGATCTTCTCCGCGAGTTCTGGCTGCCTGATAAATCGCTCAATCACCCGCGCGCAGTCGCTCGCATCACTAAAACTAATCTCCCCCAGCCTGGGCAACTCATGCAACGCCCCCGCCTCCGCCAGCCCTCGCACATGCTCAACTGGATCTGAAATCTCATTGAGCCTTCGATACTCCCCAATCAGTCGCTGCAATTCATTCGCATCCGATTCGCCGCGATCAGCCGCTCGATTCAACTGATACGGCACAAAATTCGACAGATGCTTCCGCATGAGAAAAAACCCGCCCGCCACATACCCATCCATCACCCGCTGATGCAGCCAGCTAAAGGGCGCGATATGCAAACTGATTTTGCTTCTTCGCGTCAACTCCTCAAGCTCCACCCCATACTGCACATACCCCTTCGCATACGAAGAAAACCGCGGATGCTTCTCCCAATGATTCCCATACAGTTCGAGATTCAGCCCCAGTTTCCCCACCGCCTCTGCCACCCAGGTTAAACTCTGCTGCCGATAGAGCGCATCGTTCAACGGATGCCACAACACGCCAATCAACTGCTTCCGCGCATCTCCAAAATTGATAATGCGCTTCTCCTCCCGCTCCACCTCACAAACCAGCTTCTCCAGATCCGGCATTGTCTCCACACACCCGCCGCGCGCATAAATATCGATCAACTTTTTCGCCACCGCCCGCAGCATCAGCTTCTCCGCCTCGCCAGGCGTTCGCAGCAGCGCATCCTCCACCAAAAGCTCCGGCAGTCGCCCTGCGTTCGATACAAAAACAATATCCTTATCCCGCTCCACAGTCGCGCGCATCGCCGGCACTTTCGTTGCTTTGGTCATGTGCAACATTTGCCGCGATGGATATCCATATTCCTTCTGATAACGATGTCCTGAATTGGTGAGAATAAAATCCCGCAGCGTGATGCTCGCCCCGGCCGCTGCGTTCATCAGATTCGGCAGATGATCCTGCACCCAGCAGACCGACGGCAGATTCTTTGGAAACAAATCGTTGTGCTCGCACCGCAGATGATCGATCTGGAACGCCACGTCCGGCTTAAACTCCGCCAGCGCCTGCCGCATCGCGATCCGATTCATCCCATGCGCCGCGCTTGGCTCGATCAGCAAATGCACATCCCAGCCAAGCTTCTCAAACGCCTCGGCCGTGTCCCGTGATGAATATTGCAACACCGACGAAAACCGCGTTGTAATCACCAGCACCCGCGGCTTGCGCGGCGGATTCTCCCCCATCAACTCCGCTAAATTCTCGCTTGAAAGCGCGTCGTAATACGGATTAATCTCCGCAACAAACTTCCCATCCAGCTCCGCCACTTCCTTCAGAAATTTCGCCATCTCCGTTTCGATCATCTGCGACTTAAGCCCCAGCCGGATGCTCACCATCGGATACATCTTGAACAGATCGGCGAAAAACTCTTCGCGAAAATCCTCCACCCAACTCGTCCCGACATACCAGCTAAATCGCTTCTGCTCGATCGGCCCATCCGCGCCCGTAAAATCGTGAATCATCAGACAGGTGAGCGCCAACTGCGCATCCGGCTCAAACACACAAACCGCATGCTCTCGTCCCAGAATCAACTCCGGCGGATTCTTCGCCAGGTGATCCAGCAAATATCCATCGCCGATCCCCACCAATCCCAGCGCCTTCCCCGTCTTCCACGCCGCGTCGATCGATCCCATCGCCTGCTTCACTGATCCGAGCGGATCATTTCCGGCCGACATCGAAATCGTCGCGCCGGCATCATTGCGAAACGCAACCGTCGGATGCCCACTCTGCGACGCCATGACTGAAAACCGATCGCTCGCCGGCGACTGATTCAGCGACGCATAAACCCCAGGCCGATGCACTTTCATCGCCGCCAGATTTCCGCAAAGCTTCCGCTTCATCTCCGCATCCGCATTACGATATTTCATCCTCCCAAACGCCCCCGCCGCCTCCTCCCACCGCTCCATCTGCATGTTCAATTCCGCCACCGACGAAAGCACCCGATCCGGCAGCGCCAACGGAAGTTCCGGCAAGATTTCCCGCGCGCGATCCAAGTTCCCCGCCCGCATCGCCGCCGAAAATTCGCTGGTCAGACTATCCACCATCCTCTTGTTATCGGACGAACCGGTCGTAATTGTGGAATTTCCTCGTGATCCCCAAATTGCGCTCCCCTCCGCTTGCGGTTTCGCAAATCAGCGGATTCAATTTCGTTTGATCAACTGCTGAACCCTTTTGTGACCTAATACGAGGAATGCCATGTCAAAACTCAAAGTCCAATGCTTCGCGGTTTCCCTCGACGGCTACAGCGCCGGCCCAAACCAAGACCTCCAAAACCCCATCGGCGTCGGCGGCCTCGAACTGATGGACTGGTTCTTCCCCACCCGCATCTGGCGAAACATGCACGGCCACACCGACGGCGAAACCGGTATCGACAACCAAATCGCCGAGCAAGGTTTCAAAGACATCGGCGCCTGGATCCTTGGCCGCAATATGTTTGGCCCGGTCCGAGGCCCCTGGCCCGACGAAAGCTGGAAAGGCTGGTGGGGCGACGAACCGCCCTACCACACGCCCGTTTTCGTCCTCACCCATCACCCCCGCCCCCCACTGAAAATGGCCGGCAGAACCACATTCCACTTCGTCACCGACGGCATCGAATCCGCCTTGAAACAAGCCAAAGCAGCAGCATCCGACCGCAACATCCGCTTAGGCGGCGGCGTCTCCACCATCCGCCAATACCTCCGCGCCGGCCTCATCGACGAACTCCACCTCGCCCTCCGCCCCATCCTCCTCGGCACCGGCGAACACCTCTTCCACGACCTCAACCTCCGCGAATTGGGATATGACTGAGTAAAACACATCGCCGGCGAACGGGCGACTCATGTCTTCCTGAAGAAGAGAGAATAAACATCGCACTGGCATTGAAATAGTTAAACCCGAAATCTGGACACTCCCTCTTATCCGTGTCATCCGCGTAATCCGCGGTTAAATTTCTTTCTCCATCTGGCCCAACTAAAGAAATCACGTGATACATTGAGAGAACCACGCCATAATACCACCCATGCGTTCCGACGATGCCTTTGAGTTTCTTAGACGAGGAGCAAGCATTCTGCTCCTCGTCTCGGCAATCGTGGCATCAGTCAGTCTCCTACATCAACTTCGTGCTACCGACGACGGTGGCCCGCCAATGGCCGCTCTATTCTTCGGCATAATGATCGCAGTCTTACTTATTGCCGCCGGCGCACTTTGGGAAGGCGGTAGGCCCAGTCGCCGCCGCTAATACACCCAAGAAGAGTCTTCACCCGCTACCCGTCCAATAATCTCACGCTCCCCCACCCCTCAAGCCGATAAACCCTCACATGGATTTGCCTTCTCGCGCTCTCTCCGCATTCACGATTCCGCCGCTTTACCGGCTTGGTGAACGCAGCCTGCTTCTGAAAGGCTCGCGAATCCGCAACGGCATCTTTCGCGTTCTGGAAAACGTCTCACGCAGCCGCGCTGAGTCCGCCCGCCGCGTTTTCAACGCCGCCCCCTCCCAGCCGGCGTATCTCGATGCCTCGCAACTCGATGAATTCATCGAACACTATTATCGCGAACCCAAATTGCGATCCGACGGCCGATTCCCCCACGAAAAAGCCGACGAACGGGCCGCCGAAATCATCCAAAACACCCGGCGAGCTCGCTTCAGCGGGCGGGAAAAACCCCGCTTCCTGGACATCGCCTGCGCGGATGGACTCACCGCCGACGCCATCGAAAAACTCAACGGCGAAGTCGTCGCCATCGATCTCTCCGACCAAAACTACATCGGCGGCGCCGAGTTCCGAAACATGGACGCCGCCACGTTATCCTTCGACGACAACTCCTTCGACGTCGCCTACAACTTCGACACCTTCGAGCATTTCGGCAATCCCGAAGCGGTGTTGAGCGAAACGCACCGCGTCCTCAAGCCCGGCGGAATGTTCTACGCCTCCTTTGGCCCGCTCTACAATTCCCCCCACGGCGCGCACCAGTTCCTCTCCATCGATGTCCCCTATTGCCACCATCTTTTCCGCGAGGAAGACTGCAACGCCGCCGCCGCCAAGCGAGGCCTGCGACCGCTCACCAAAAATCTGAACTTCTGGAGCCTGCGAGATTTCCGCAAGCTCTTCGACGAATTCTCCGATCGCTTTGAAACCGTCTACCGCTTCGAAAAGTTCAACGTCGCCTTCGTCGATCTGATTCGCCAATATCCATCCTGCTTCCGAAGCAAGGTGGATGATTTCGATGAACTGATCGTTCGTTCGATCGAGGTTTTGCTGCGGAAGAAAGGCTGAGGTTTGTCCGCAACCCGAAAAGCATGCTCGCTGGAAGAGTTGCTGGCCCTGCGCCAAACCGCGCGCGGCCAGGGCCGCACCGTCGTGCATTGCCACGGCTGCTTCGACATCGTTCATCCCGGCCACATCCATCACCTGCAATTCGCCAAATCCCTAGGCGACATCCTCATCGTCTCCGTCAGCGCCGACGCCAACGTCAACAAAGGCGTGAACCGTCCGCTCATCCCGGATGATCTTCGCGCCGCATCCCTCGCGGCATTGGAATGCGTTGACGCGGTCTATCTCAACCCCGATCCGACCGCGGCCGAACTACTCGAACAACTCAAACCCGATATTTATGTCAAAGGAAGGGAGTATGAACGCTCGCTCGACCCGCGCTTCGTGCGTGAGCGCGACACAGTCACCGCAAACGGCGGACGCGTCGTCTTCTCCAGTGGCGACATCGTCTATTCCTCAACCGCGCTCATCGGCACGCTTGGCAAAATCGATCCGTTTCAAGACGAAAAGATGCGACGATTCTGCTCGCGATACGATCTCTCCTCCGCCAGCCTGGCTAATCTCGTGCATCGCTTCCGCGACCTGCCGGTCGTGGTCATCGGCGATTACATCCTTGATCGCTACCATTTCTGCGAAGCGACTGGCATCGCCGGCGAAGGCCCGATGATGGCGCTCCGCGCCCTTCAAAGCAGCGACTTTGACGGCGGTGCGGGAGTAATCGCGGCGCATCTGGCCGGCCTGGGCGCCGCGCCCAAGCTCATCACCGCGCTCACCGAAGATGAATTCTCCAGCCAGATCGAATTGCGATTGCGATTCGCCGGCGTCGATTGCCAGGCCAGCAAGCATCGCCGCGACCTGGTGAAGAAAAATCGCTATCTCGTCGATGAATCAAAATTATTTAAGGTGGATGAAGGATCGGTTTCGCCGCTGGATTCCCGTGCCGAGGAAGAGATCGCAGAATTGATCCTTGCCGCTGCTGAAGGCGCTGCCGGCGTGATCTTCGCGGACTTCGGTTACGGCCTAATCACCGCGGGCCTGCTCGATCGCATCCTCCCCACGTTGCGCTCGCGCGTTCCCATTCTCACCGCCGACGTCAGCGGCAAACGCAGCAATCTTCCGCGATTCAAAGGTGTCGATCTCCTCTGCCCCACCGAACGCGAGATGCGAGAAACATTACAAGACTTCTCCAGCGGCCTCGGCGCCGTCGTTTCAAAATTACTCTCAACCACCAACGCAAAACAAGCTTTGATCACGCTAGGCAAGCAGGGTTTGATGTCCTTCGACTGGCCGGCCGGATCGTTGCAGGAATCCAATGGAAGATTGCGCGGCGAATATTTGCCGGCGCTTTCCACACGCACCGTCGATCCGTTAGGATGCGGCGACGCGCTTTTGGCAGCTGCCAGCATTACGTTAGCCGCCGGCGGATCGCTGCAAGCAGCGGCACTCGTGGGTTCGATCGCCGCAGCCATCGAAGTACAACATCTCGGCAATCATCCGATTAACGCCGATGAAGTGTTAGAGGAAATTCAACAATGCGAGCCCGGTCTGTCCGCCTCGCGTTTGGCATCTTAAGTTCAATTTAAGTTCAATGGAGTCATTATGTTCGACCTTTCCATCGTGCTCCCGACCTGCAACCGCGCCAACATGCTTCGCGACGCCATCGACACCATCGCTCGAAACACGCGATGCAATTATGAGCTGATCCTCGTCGACGGCGCCAGCACCGATCACACCGGCCAGGTCATCGACTCCGCCGGCCATCAACTTGGCGGACGTCTCAAGGTCATCCGAGAGCAAACCCGCGAAGGATTCGTCCGCGCCGCCAACAAAGGTTTCCGCGCCGCCACGGGCCGAAACCTCACCTGGCTCAACGACGACGCCCGCCCCATCGGCTCTGCGCTCGATCTCGCCGTCGCCCAGATCGATTCCGCCGAGCCCGATGTCGCCTTCGTCGCGATGTTCCATCGCTGGCACTCGCGCCGCAACATCGCATATCAAACCATGCTAGGCCATCGCACCTATCAGCTCTGCCACGTGCGCGGCACGCTGTATGCCAACTTCCCCGTCGGCAAGCGCGAAACCTATCAGAAGCTCGGCTTCTTCGACGAGCGTTTCTACATCAACGCAGCCGACCCGGACCTTTCCCTCAAGGCCTGGAACACTGGCATGCGCATTGTCCCCGCGTTCGGCGCGATCATCGATCATGATGAACACAACGACGACCGTCGCAAACACGATCTCAGCCGCGCCGAAGAAGACAACGACAAGCTCTTCGCCAAATGGAACTTGCCGCCAAAAAACCCAAGAGGAACCGACTTCAACCCCGCCAAGCCCTGCACATTGCAAGGCCTGCGCCCAGAAGCATCCGCCGCATAAAAGTTACTCTTTTATCCCCTCTCCCTTCGGGAGAGGGTTAGGGTGAGG